>JBBRGP010000031.1:0-14677 GCA_038224105.1 Desulfobulbales bacterium
AACCCTGGCGAAACGAGCTACGGTAGTCCCTCGTCATCCCTGGTGACCGGTACGATAGGCGGCATCGACGCGGTAATCCTGGCCAGGCACGGCCGCCAGCATCAATACAGCCCGACGGAAGTGAACAATCACGCCAATATCATGGCTCTCAAGGAAGCCGGGGTCAGCCATATCATCGCCACCACCGCCTGCGGTAGCCTCAGAGCGGAAATCAAGCGGGGCGATCTGGTGATCCTCGATCAATTTATCGATTTCACTCGCTTTCGAAGGAACACCTTCTTTGAATCCTTTGCGACGGGTGCCCACCATACCGCCATGGCCCATCCCTTTGCCGAGGACGTACGGGAAAAACTCATTGAGGCGGCACTGGCGCTTCAATTACCGGTTCACCCCCGGGGCTGTGTCGTGACCATCGAGGGGCCGAGGTTTTCGACGGTGGCCGAATCGAAGATGTACCGGCTGTGGGGGGCGGACGTTATCAACATGTCCACCGCGCCGGAGGCGATGCTGGCCAACGAGGCGGACATTCCCTATGCGGCGGTGGCCATGTCCACCGATTACGACTGCTGGAAGGAGGATGAGGCGCCGGTCACCTGGGAGGAGATCCTCGCAGTATTTCGCCACAACGCCGACAATGTCACCAGGCTTTTAATCAAGGTTATCGAGAGTTTTAATAGATAGCAACCGAGGATGGATATGGATCTGAAAAACTATGTACGCAGTATTTCGAACTGGCCGATCGACGGCGTGATCTTTCGCGATTTGACAACCCTGATGAAGGATCCTGAGGCATTCCGGGAATCCTGCGATATTCTCTATCGCCGCTACCGGGACCAGAAGCTCGGCAAGATTGTCGGCATCGATGCCCGGGGCTTTGTCTTCGGGGCGGTACTCGCCTATAAACTGGGGGTGGGGTTCGTTCCCGTCCGCAAGAAGGGTAAGCTGCCCGCCGAAACGGTCGAGGAATCCTATTTCCTCGAATACGGCTCGGGAACCCTGGAAATTCATAAGGATGCCGTAGAGGAGGGGGATAGGGTGGTCATTGTCGACGATCTGATCGCCACCGGCGGCACCATTGGCGCCACCGTCCAGCTGGTCAAGGGGCTCGGCGCCGAGATCGTTGAGTGTGCCTTTCTCATCGAGTTGCCCGACCTGAAGGGCCGGGAGAGAATCGCCGACTGCAAAATCTTTGCGATGATGGAGTTCGCCGGCGAATAACGCGGTTGCGGCACCAGGTTAGGCGCATTCAGAGCAACTCGCGGCGGAGGTGGCGCTGGAGCTTTTTCAGGGCGCTTTGCTCCAGCTGATAGATAGAACTTCTGGTTACCCGGTAGGCCTGGCTGATGGTGAGAATCGATTGCTCCTTGCCCTGGTAGGGCGGGAGGCCGAAACGGCGGCGGACGATGTCGCCGCTTTTTTTCGAGAGCACCCGGGTGATGGCCGCCAGCAGGATATCCCGCAGCTGTCCAGCCTCCAGGACACCAAGCGGCGATGCCGGCGGGGAAACGAGTTCGGACAGCGACAGGGTGGCATATTCCCCGATCCGGGTATCGTCGACGGTGGTGGCGTTTTCAATGATCGCCGTAAATTTTCTGAGGTTTGCCGGGTCCTCCATTCTCGTCGCCCTGGCATAGCCTTCAACGGTGCCGGTTGAGATCCGGATGAGGCGGCCGGCCAAGGCCTGCCGTTGGATCTCCCGGGACACCCAGTGTGCCGCAAAGGTCGAAAAGCGAACCCCGCTTGACTGATGATAGCGATATGCCGCCCGGGCAACGCCGATCCCGCCGATCTGGACGGCATCGTCGTAGCTTACCGATTCCTTGTAAAGGGAATTGGTCCGGGTGGCCAGTTTTTTTACGAGCCCGGTGGTGAGAATCATATAGACGTTTCTGAGGGTGTTGAGTTCTTCGACCACCTTGTGCAGGGCGATGAACCGAGGGTCCCGCAGCTCGGATTCCGTTGCCTGGCCGATAATTCTCCTCCAGACCCGGGCGATGATCAGGTGCTGGAAGGTCTTGGACAGGGGCAGCGTTGTTTGCTGTGGGCTGGTGCTGAACAGCAGTAAAGCCTCCTGGCGCTGGCTCTCCGTCGACGCCGTGGTCGTGCCAAAGAAAATTTTCCGGTTTTGAAAGAGATAGATATTTTGCAGCACCGTTAAAGCCGCCTGGCGAAATCTTGGCACACCCAAAAGGGCTTCCGTGAAAAGATGCCGCAAACGCAGCACCTCGGTCGCCAGTTCCTTTTCGTCCTCGGCGGTTAAAGCCGCGGTCTTTTCAGAACAATTGCCGCCGATCAATCGGCCGTCCTGCCGCACAATCTTTTTTTCCAGGTCGGGACTGAGCCGCAATTGGCGAACACGAACCGCCAAGGGTACGGCTGAGGGGGTGGTGGGCAGGAGATCGAGCAGTTCCGGGGAGGGGCGTTGGTTATCCGGGTACGGGTGAGGGGGGTGAGCGCTCATAGCGGCAGAATACGAAGGTGATGTTGGTGCATGCACGGGGTGAATCGGCCATTTTTCCCAGGATATCACAAAACTCTTCGGACAGTAAAACGAAATTCTCGGTCAGCGTTCAGGTTTTCCACCATCGCCACGGTCGGCGCCCTGCTTTTTTAAACCCACTTTCACGGCGATGACCGCCGAGCAGACCTCCAGGCCATCGGCGTCGGTGATGTGCACGGGAATGTCCTTGTCGCCGGGATTTTCCCAGTCGATCGCCCGGCCATCGGCAATGCCCCGCAGGTCGGTTCTGGCCTTACCTCGGCATAACCGGGGCGAAGGTCGACGAACTGGGGGTCGATGGTGGCGAAATATGGGGCTATTTCACAGATTTTTTGACTGAAACGGCCGTTGCCGACACGTTTGTACAATTCAAGGAGTTGACTCATCGGAGGGTGTTCCTGGGGGTTGACAAAAGGGTAATCGTTCAATGGATAAATCGGTCGAAATGGTACCATTCAAAGGGGTGGTGCCGCAGGGATTCGGCCAGGAGGTCGGCGTACTGCTGGGCGGCCCGGGCGATGGCCTCGCCTCGCTCCGGGCGGGATGGCGCCCGCAGGGGAATGGGCTCGGACAGGGTGAAGTGGTAGCGATTTTGACCGGTGCGGAAGGCAAAAAATACAAAAAGCGGCGCGCCGGACACTAAAGCAAAGACAAAAGGCGCTTCCGGCAGGTAGGCGTCATGGCCCAGGAAGGTGACCCGGATCTTCCGCTGATCGCCGCGCCAGACAATGTCTCCGGCCATCGACACCAAACCGCCCGCCCGTAAAAAACGAATACCTTCGACGGCGGCAAGAGGGGAACCCTCCTTCTGGTCGACGCCGATGATCCTAACTCCGGAACGCCGCAGTTCGTCTTTTTGCAGCCGTTCTACGCCCTCCTTCTCCTTAACACCCATATAGAGGAGAAGCTGGAGATCCTGGCGCTGCCTTTTCAAAAGGGTGGCCGCCATTTCCCAGTTCCCCAGGTGCGACATGAGCAGGATGCCGCCTTGGCTGCCGATGACTGCTTCCAGTCGCTCCCAGCCGGAAGAGGTGAAGGCCGCCGGTATTGCCCGGCTCCCCAGATATCTATCGAAATGGATGGTGGTAAAACCCTGGTATTGGCTGAAGGTGCACCACAGGTGATAGAGTCTGCCCCTGGCGGGATAGAGGGCACGATAGAAGCGCCGGCTTTCCGCAACCCGGGAGGAAAAGAGAAAATAGCCGGCGGCAATGACCCGCGAGACGGCGGCAAACAGCCATGCCCCGAGGCAGTTGGCAATCCGGACCAGCAGCCGGTAGAAGAAACCGTTCATGGCCGAAACACCGACAGCAGCCGGGCCCAGATGAGCCTGGTGAAGGTCGCCGAGTTGCGCAGAAAATCGAGCCAGGGGCGAAAATGGCTGACCCGTTCTCCCTTTTTTTGGTAAATGACCCGGACTGGCACCTCCGTCGTGGTGATGCCCTGCCGCTGCGCTTTGACCAGGATTTCCACCTCAAACTGGTATCGCCGGGCCTGTATCGACAGCTGCAGGGCCTCCGGCAGGGGGTAGAGCCTGAATCCAGACTGGGAATCTTCCACCCAGGGTCCACCGGCCACCCACACCCAAAAATTGGAAAACTTCCGGCCAAATCTGCTGGTCCAGGGCACATGCAGCTGTTCGTGCATGCCCTGGCGCCGGCCGAGGACCAACCGCCTTGGCCCCTCTTCTACCGCATCAAGCAACGCCCAGACGTCTTCCGGGTTATGCTGGCCATCGCCATCGAGGGTTAAAGCCCAGTCACAGTCCCCGGCCACGGCGGCCGTAAAACCGGTGCGGATGGCAGCGCCTTTGCCTCTGTTCTCTGGATGGCGGAGGATGGTAATCCCTGCGATTGCGTCGATGATCTTACCGGTGGAATCGGTCGAACCATCGTCAACGACAAAAACCGGCAGACCAAGCTTAAGCGTCTGGCGGATAACCTCGCCGATCTGCCGCTCGTGGTTAAAAACAGGAATGATGATGGCCGGTTTCATCGTCATCGGGATCCTTTCAGACCGACGGTGAGGTATTGCGGCGCTCATCGGGCCCGGTCGTCGCCCAGCCGGCCGGGCGGGCAGGCAAAGGCCATCGACCAGGTCCCGGGGCCCATATGCACCCCGGAGGTAAGGGACAAGGGAGCAAGCAGAATCTCCGCCTCGGGCACCGCATCCCGCACCTGCCGCAACGCGATGTCGCCTACCCAGGCCTCATTATCGGAATACTGGAGGAGGATGGTCGGCGCCGCGAAGCGGTCAAACCGCTCCCCAAGCCTGGCCAGGGCAAAGGCGAGCTGTCCCGGCACGCTGCGGACCACACCGACCTTCCGCACCCCCGCGCTGGTCGGGCTGACCACCGGTTTCATGGAGAGTAAATCGCCGAAAAAACCGCCTGCTTTCGATACCCGGCCACCGGCGGCCAGATACTTCAATTCATTGATGAAGACATACTCCACACACTCGGCAACTATCCTCCTTGCCCAATCCACAACCTCGGCTGGGCCGTTAGCCTGCCGGGCCTGCCGGGCGGTGAGCAGGGCGATGAGGGCAAGCCGGCCGGATGCCGCCCCGGTATCGATAACGGTGAAGCGCTCTTCCTGGTCGTTGTCCTTTTTCCAGGCCATAGCCGCCCCATAATTGCCGGTAAAGACGGCGCCGACGCAAAGATATAGGGCAGGGCCGAACTGTCGGAGGATGCTTCGATAGTGCTGATGCCGCTCAAAGGTCGAGGCCTGGGCGGTGGTGATCTTTACGCCCTGGCGCAGCTGGGGGTAGATATCTTCGGCGGCGTACAGGCTTTCCGGCCGGGAGTTGTCGCCGACGACGATATAGCTGTCGAGCAGGGTGATGCCGTAGCGCCGGGCCATCGCCCTGGTCATCGAGCCGGCAGAATCGGTGACGATGTGCAGAGGTGTTTTTTCCGGTGACCAGTAAGGTTGCCCGCCACCCTGGTTGATGGTACCTTCGGACCATTGGACGATTTCCCCGATCGCGCCCAGCCGTCCCCGCAGCCGGCCGGGATCGGGAGTGTGGATATGGATCTTCAGGCTCGATTGATGTTGCACCACCACCACGCTTTCTCCCAGTTCGGCGAGCCGGTCTTTGACGCTTGCCTGCTGCTCATCCCTGCTTCCGGCGGCTGCCGACGGTTTTGCCAGGTGGATGACGGCATCGACACAGTGGCAGTCGGTAAGCTCCGGGCGAAAGGTACTGCTGATCGCCAGCCGGCCGGCGAAGAGGTCGAAGAGGGAGCTGGGGGGACCGGTCTGCTCGGTGAGGTGGCGGCAAAATCCGTCAAAAAAAACATACATCGCCAAGGCACCGGAATCGACGACGCCGGCCTTGCCGAGATCGGGGAGGAGCTGGGTGGTGTCGCGAACGGCCTTTTGCAGCGCCAGGCAGAGCGGGGAGTAGATGGTTTGCGGTTGGCCATGGGATGAGAAAATCGCGACAAGAGTGTCGAAAACCGAAAGCATCGTGCCGGCGCAGGGACTGGCAACAGCCTGCCAGGCCATGTCCCTGCCGAGAGCCGCATGTTTAACCAAAGTGGCAAAACCGTCGGCCTGACAGAATTCCCGGAAAAAAGCAGCGGCAATATTGCCGGAGTTGCCGGTGGCGGAGCGGGCCAGCAGGCTGCGGGTGAGCTCGCGGTCATCGGCGAGGCGGCGAAGCGGTGCTAGACTGATTCTAAGGTTGGTGCCGGTATCGCCGTCGGCCACCGGAAATACGTTGATCCGGTCGACCAGGTCGGCCGCGGCCGAGAGACAGGCATAGCCCGCGGCAAAGCTGTTGCGAAGATCACTCATTTTTCAAGCAGCTGGACAATGGCAAGCCAATCGTATTTTCCGTTCTTGGTTATGGGGATCCGCGCCACCTGTTTGATGCGCCGCGGCAGGGCGTAGGGTTCGAGGGAGTGAGCCAGTCCTTTCTGGATCATTTTGATATCGACCGTGTCTCCCTCGATGAGAGCGCCGATCCGGTGCTCGCGGCCACCCGCGTCGGGCAGGGCCATGACCACGCAGTCCCGGACCCCCAGCTGCTTTTTGATGAGCAGGCCGATCTCGTCCAGATAGACCCGCTTCCCCCCCACTTTAGTAACGGTATCGGCCCGGCCCTGCAGGCAAAATTGACCTGTCCCCCGGGCCTCCACCAGGTCGCCGGCGGTATAGAACCCACCGGTATCGACGGGGAGCTCGGGGGACACATAGGGGGAGTGCACCGCCAGGCGATCTCCGGCAATCTTCCAGTCAATGGTCGGGAAGGGGGTGAAAAAATCCTCGCCCCGCGAGCGGTTTCTGGTGGCTATACCGCCGGTCTCGGTGGAGCCGTAGACCTCGATCACGCCCAGGCGGTTGCGCCGGCAAAAAATCTCGTTATCTTCCCGGTCGAGCATGCCTGCCGAGGAAAAGGCCAGGCGAAGATTAATTTTTTTATCCCGCAGCACCCGGTAATGCACCGGGACGCTGGCGAGAATTGTCACCTGGCTGTCCCTCGCCACCCGGACAATCTCGTTGGGAAAGGAAGGGGTCTCGTTGACCACCGTCGCCGACGCGACGAGCGGCACAATCACCGAGAACAGCAGACCGTAGATATGGTAGGGCGGGATGGTCGCGAGAATGCAGTCCCGTTCGGTCACCTCATAGCGTCTGGCCAGGAAAAATCCTTCGCCGAAAATATTCACCGCCGTCTTCGACCAGATCTGGGGCATCCCGGTCGACCCGCCGGTGAAGATTTTCAGCAGCTCGGATCGGCGACAAGGCTGGTCGCCTATCGGTTTCTCTCCAACCCCTGGAGGCGGAGGACTCACGACCCGCACCCCTTCGGGAAAATCTCTTGGAACATCGGAGAAAGCGGTGGTGAAGCCGGTCGCCTGGTGCAGTTGGACCAAGGCCTTGGCTGAAAAAGCGTAAGGGAGGAGAAGGGTCGGGCCGCCGGCCAGCGAGGCGAGGAGCGCCGCCGCCAGAATCGCCTTGTTTTCAGCGGTACAGCAGACCGCCGCCCCCTGCAGCCCAAGCCCGGCGAAAAACTCACGCAACCTGGCCGCCATCGCATACACCTCGCCAAAGGTAGCCCCGGCCCGGACGAACTCCTGGTCCGGGTGTCTGGGCCCGAGCAGCAGGTCCTCCATGGCCTTCTCTATGTTCCGTGCCTTAGCGCTCATGTTCCCTGATCACCTGATCACCGTTTTGCCAAACGATTGTCCGGTAAGGCTTCTGTCCCGCGGCCTGAAAGTTTCGTCCGCCATTTCTTTTTTAACCACCTGCTTAAACAGCTTGGCCATTTTGATATGTTGGGGTTCATCCTGGTAAAAGGTGTTCCAGGCGTAGGCGAGCAGTTCCTGGAGCCGCTCGGGGCTCATATGCTTCGGCTGAAATACCACCTGGTCGGCGGAAAAATCGTTCCAGTCGCGGGAGAGGATGCGCTGCTGTCTGGAGAGATCGGTATAGGCCTTGGTGTGCGGAAACGGCGTCAGGACGGTGAACTCGGCAAGATCCAGTTCTATCTCGAGCAGGAAGTCGATCAACCGCTTGATGAAATCTTCGGTATGGTCGTCGAGCCCCAGCAAAATGGTGCCTTCCACCCCGATGCCATGGTCATGGTAGCGCTTGATCCGTTCTTTAATATAATCGGAGGTGTCAAAGATCGCCTGGTAGACATACCAGGCGCCGGCCCGGGCGGCGAGATCGAGCACTTCCGGTTTATCCTCGATGGGATGCGAGCACCACTTTTTTTTCAGCGGAATCATCGCCCGGAACAGCTCCATTTCCCATTTGGTGTCCTGGGCCAGGGAATTGTCGACAACGAACAGCCGATTGTTGTCGATTCCGGCCATCTCGGCCACCGCCTGGTCAATCGGCCGCGGCCGAAAGACCCGGCCGCCCAGGTACGAGACGGCACAGGGGTAGCAGTGGAAGCGGCAACCGCGCGAGGCATGAACCAGATCAACCATCTGCACCCCTTTATGGTTGTAGAGGGGGCGGTTGAGGATGTCCCGTCGCGCCGGCCCGACCAGGGCGATATCCGGCCGTTGATCGATAAAATCGTAGCAGCGCTGGAGTTTGTTCTGCCTGAAGTCGGCGAGCACCTGCTCCATCCGGCCTTCAGCCTCGCCGAGAAAGACCGCGTCGGCATGGGCCATGGTCTCCTCGGCATGGAGCATGGTGGCGATACCGCCAAAGATGACTTTGATGCCTTTTTTCCGATAGGTGTCGGCGATTTCCCAGCCTCTTTTGACCTGGATGGTGAGCATCATCGAGATGCCGACCAGATCGACCCCGTCGTCAAAATCCAGGGGCTGCAGATTCTCGTCGATAAAATCGATGTCGACATCGTCGGGGAGGGTGGCGGCAAAGACCACCGGCCCATGGGGCGGCAGGTGAAACTCGGTCTGCCGGTCCAGTTTTGTCCATTTGGGATAAATGAGTTTAAATTTCATGGATGATTTTCAACTTGCGTCTAAAACATCCCGCCATTGACGGAGATTACCTGCCCGGTGACATAGGAGGCACCCTCCGAGCAGAGAAAGCCAACGACTTTGGCCACTTCCTCCGGCCTGCCGATACGGGCCATGGGAATCAGAGTCTTGATGTGTTCCTTCGGGGCTTCCCGAATCATCTCGGTATCGATCAAGCCGGGGGCGACGACGTTCAGGCGGATCCCGAGGCGTGCCACTTCGGCGGCGACCGACCGGCTGGCCGCGTTCAAACCGGCCTTGGCGGCGGAGTAGTTGGCCTGGCCGCGGTTGGCCATCAGCGAACTGGCGGAGGAAATCGAGACGACGGCCCCCTTGCGCCGGCGCACCATTTTTTCTATGGTCGGCCGGGTCATGTTATAAAAGCCGCTGAGGGTGGTATCGATCACCGACTGCCAATGGGCCGGAGACATCATCATAAACAGACCGTCGGCAATAATGCCGGCATTATTGATCAGGACGTCGATGCGGCCGAACCGCGCCGCCACGTCTTCCACCGCCTGCTCGGTTGCCTGGCCATCCCTGACATCGAATTGATAGATCTCGCCGTCTCCGCCACTCCCGGCAACCTTCGCCAGGGTCTGTTCCGCCCCGCTTTTATCCCGGTGGTAGTTGATGACTGTATAGTAGCCCTGCTTCGCCAACTCGACGCAGATCGCCCGGCCGATGCCCTTGCTGCCGCCGGTGATGATGGCAATGTGCTGGTTCTTTGTGTCGGTCATTGTTTTTTTGACTCATGCCTGGAATAGCTGGAGGGTGATTCTGCCGATGAGTTTGCCGTCCAGGTACTGCTGGCAGGAGACCTCGCGGAGATTCTCGAAACTGTTGATATTTTCGGCAGTGGCGATGATCCGGCCGCCAAACGGCAGGTATTCGATAAAGAATTCGGCCTTTTTAATACCCACCAGCCAGCCCATCTGGTCCGAGTTAAGGCCTTTGGTCTGGATTCTGTCCCAACCGTTGCAGACGCCGGCGGTCTGTGCCGCCAGTTCCACTAAGATCAGTGACGACACTCCCTGGGCGTCGGCCATCGGCCAGTACCTGTCGACCCGGCAGATCGTCCGTGCATGGGTACGGTCAACCTCAAGAACCTCGTCGACAAACATCATGCCGTCACGATGCGGGAGAAGGTCTTCCAGGGTAAGATCGGTGAGAGGTATCGTATCCATGGCCGGTGCCGCCAATCGGGACTGCTGTTTTATATCTCCGGTCAGGGGATACCCACTGCCGCAAAGCGTAGCAAACTATTTCTAACGCCCCATAATGTACTCACGTGCCGATAATCGACACAGATACCTTATTATTTCCGAAATCGCCACCAAATTAGATGACAAAAACCGGTTGGTTTTATAAGATGATTTCGCTTAAATTCTCTCGTGCCGTTGGAAATTCGCCGAGTGAGCGGCGGTCGGGACGGGAGCCTTGTGGCTCCCGATCGAGGCCTTCGCTGGCGATGATCACCTCTTTTCCGAACGGTCACGAGCCACCGCGGAGCCATGCCCATCCATAAAGAGTGACGTATATACAATTATGCAACAACTTATCGAAGAGCTCAAAGTAAAACTGATAGATATTCTCAATCTTCAGGACGTGACACCGGATAAATTTGATGAATATGGTCAGCTGGTCGGCGGGGAACTGGGAATCGACTCCATAGATGTCCTGGAAATGGTGGTTATGGTTGAAAAAGATTATGGAATCATCATCAACAACCAGGAGGTCGGTGAAAAGGTCTTCTCTTCGCTCGCCAATCTTGCCGCCTATATCAAAGAAAACAGCGCCAAGGCATCCGGTTGACCAACCTGGCAGTCTATATCGGCGGGGCAGGGATCGTTACCCCCCTTGGTTCCGGTCTGGCGGCGACGGAGCAGGCGCTCCGCGCCAACCGCTCGGCGATAGCGCCACTGGCGGTGTTCTCCCTGGTCCAGGGGACTCCGTTGCCGGTCGGGCAGGTGGATGGTCTTGAGCAGCCGGTATTCTTGCCAAGAACCCACCGTCTGGCCCATCTTGCCGCCCGGCAGGCCATGGCCGGGCAGAGCGGTCCGCCCGACGCGATAATTATCGGCACCACCACCGGCGGCATCGCCACCACCGAGGTGTTGTTGCGACAGCATCAGCCGAACCGGGAACTGTATCGGCACCACGGGTTGCATACCGTCGCCCGTTCTCTTGCCGAAGAGCTCCACTGCCTCGGTCCGGCCCTTACAGTCTCCACCGCCTGTTCATCCGGGGCCGTGGCCATCGCCATGGCCCTGGCGATGCTCCGCCGGGGTGAGGTCAGGACGGTGCTGGCCGGCGGTGTCGATGCTCTTTGCCGGCTGACCTATTTTGGTTTCCACTCGCTGCAATTGGTCGACCGCGGCGGCTGTAAGCCTCTCGATGACAATCGCCAGGGAATGGCCGTGGCCGAAGGCGCAGGGATGCTGCTGCTGACCACGGTGAAGCCGGATCAGCCTCTGGCCGAACTCCTCGGAGCCGGTCTGTCCTGCGATGCGTATCATCCGGCCGCCCCCCACCCGCAAGGTGAAGGCGCTTTGATGGCAATGCGCGAGGCCCTGGCCGATGCCGGGCTGCTGCCGGAAGACGTCGGTTACATCAATCTGCACGGTACCGGCACCCAGGATAACGATCTCGCGGAATCCAGGGCGGTACGCAGGCTGTTCACGAGTCTGCCGCCGCTTTCGTCGATCAAAGGCGCCACCGGGCACAGCCTGGCCGCCGCCGGGGCCATCGAGGCCGTGGTGTCGGCGATCGTCGTGGCACACCATATCCTGCCGGCCAACACCGGCCTGAAGCAGGTCGATCCGCTGCTCGGCCTGAATCCGCTGGTTGCACCGGCCGAAGGCCAGGTCAAAGTGGTGCTGTCCAACTCCTTTGGCTTTGGCGGCAACAACGGTTCGCTGGTGATCGGCGGATCCGGCCTCAGGTCGCCGGGGAGCCCAACGCCTGGCGGTGGCCTGGCCATTCACGGCTATTCATGTCTGACCGGGGCGGGAGACCGGGAGGCCACCATGCGCCGGCTGATGAACGATGGTTCCGCCGCCGGCATGGCCGGGTCTGAGACGATCTCGAAAGACCTGCCGCCGCAGTTGATCCGTCGGCTGAAGCGGTTGCCGCGCCTGACCCTGGCCCTTGCCGCCATGGCCTACGGCGATGCGGGGCCCAAGGTTCAAAAACCGGCCGCAGTTTTTATGGGGACGGGCTGGGGGGCCCTGTCCGAAACCCACGATTTTCTTGACCGTCTTACCGCCTCCAGGGAGCAATTCCCCAGTCCCACCGATTTTGTCGGCTCGGTGCATAATGGGCCGGCCAGCCAGGTGGCCATCATGTTTGGGGCGACCGGTCCGAATATTACCGCCAGCGGCGGAGATTACTCATTTGAACAGGCCCTGCTCGCCGCGGATCTTATGTACTGCGACCAGGAACGACCGGCATTGATCCTCGGCGCGGATGAAGGGCACCCGACGTTTTCGCCGCTCTTTGACGCCTCGCTGAGGCCCGGGGTCCCGCTGGCCGATGGCGGCGGCGCTTTTTACGTTTCTCGCCAAACGCAAGGGGCCAAATGCCGCATCGCCATTCCTTTTTATCGAAGCGACCAGACCGGTGAGGGTATCGCTGCCCTGATCACGGCTCTGGCCGCCACCCCGGGATGGCCGGGAAGGTATGCGCTGATCCTGGCGGGCATTCCTGCCGCCATGCGTCATCAGGGCGAGGGGCAGCTCGCCCGGTTTCTCGAACTCACGCGCCTGCCGGTACCGGTCATCCGCTACCGGCAACTGACCGGTGAGTTCGCATCGGCCTCCGCCGTGGCAACGGCTCTTGCCGCCTCGTTCGTGACGGCGGGGGTGGTGCCCGGTTTCATGGCCGGCGGCGGCGACAGGGTTTTCGACACCGGGATGAACGCCATTCTGGTCTTGGGACTAGGGCAGAACATCACCGCCATGGAGCTTTTCAGGCCATGACCAGGCGCTGCCTTAATTGTTTTCCCCCTGTCTTTCGTCTGGCCCTGCCCTTGGCCCTCTGGTGGACTCTCTTGACCGTTGCCTCGCCGCAAATGGGGCTGGCCGGGGAGTCCGAGGAATTAACGGCTTTTCTCGCGGAAATCCAGGCCGCCTCCGATCAGGTCCGGTCCTTCTCGAGCGAGTTTGTCCAGGAGAGAAGGCTGGCCCTTTTCGCCGAACCGATATTTTTCAAGGGCTCCCTGACCGTGGTCCGGCCCGACCGCCTGCGCTGGGAGTTTACCGCCCCGGTGCCTTCCGTCCTGATCTTCAACGGCGAACGAGGGATACGCTGCAATGACAAAGCCCCGCCGGTCCATTTTGATCTCGGCGCCGATCCGATCATGAAAACCGTCGCCGAGCAGCTGTGGCTCTGGCTGGGGGGCGACTATTCCCGCCTCAAGGCCTCGTATGACCTGGCAAAATCGGGACCTTCCGCCCTGAGGATAACCCCGAAGGAGCAGCGGGTGTCGGAATATATCAGCGCCATAACCATTACCTTCCACGAAACCAGCCGGCAACCCGAAAAGGTCGAAATCGCCGACCCCGGGGGCGACACCACCATCCTCAGTTTCCAAGCCTACGTCCTGAACAACGATATCCCCGACGTTCTCTTTTCCCTCTGTGGCACTGATGAGTAGAACCGCGGCGTTTCTCCGCTGGCTCATCGCGCTCAGTGTCTTTGCGGGCGGCCTGTACTTTTGCCGGGATCTCCGACTGGCCGACGATGCCCTCGACCTGCTGCCGGGTGAAGCAGTGCGAGGCGATCTCAGGATGCTCCAGCGGATGGGTTTGGTCGACCGGCTATTCATCACCGTCTCGCTCACCGGGGAGCAGGGATCAGCCCCGCCGGCCCTGAAAAAAGCCCTGCAGGAAAGTACCAGAAAGCTTGGCGACCTGCTAACCGCAAGCGGCCGGTTTTCCTATGTTCTGGCCCGCCTGCCGGAGGGATATGAGTTTGCCCTCTTTGCCGGTCTCCAGCCCTCTCTGCCCCTTTTGTTCGATGCCGGGGATCTGGCAACCCTGGCCACCATGACCTCGCCTGAGGGTATCCAGGCCGGGTTGCAGCAGTCCTTTTTCTTGTTGAACAGTCCCGCCGGCATTGCCCTGAAAAAACAGGTGCAGGCCGATCCCCTGGGTCTGCTCTCCCTGCCCCTGCGGAAATTGAAGCTGATGCGCTCCGAGCTTTCGCTGCATCTCGACGATGGTTTTTTCATGAGCGCTGACGGCAAGAGCTGCCTTCTGGTCGCCGAAAGTCGCGGATCCCTGACCAACTCGGAACAGGCGGCGACGATCGAGAAAATCTTCGACGACGCCACTCGCCGGGCCCTGGCGGAGGGCGTGACCGCCAGCGTCATCGGCAGTCTGCCGCATACCCTCGCCAACAGCCGTTCCGTCGCGAAAGATCTGCAGGTGCTGCTGCCGGTGGCGACGGTTCTCCTGTTGCTGTTGTTCGGGGTTGCCCTGCGCAACATCCGGTTCCTGGTGGTGGTGGGCGTACCCTACCTGGCGGCGCCTCCGGCCATCGCCTTGACCACTCTTTTTTATGATCGGCTGAGCGGCCTTGCCCTCGGCTTCGGCATTGTCCTGCTGGGCATCACCATAGATGTCTCCACCCATCTCTACCTGGCCATAACCGGGGGCCACGGCAGCCGTCGCGAAGCGATGCGGCAGGTGGCCAAACCGCTGCTGTATGCGGTCCTGACCACT
>JBBRGP010000032.1:0-14383 GCA_038224105.1 Desulfobulbales bacterium
TCCAGACCATTCACCGCTTTTTCCAGCATAATCTCCACTACAATCAGACCCAGATGCTCTGGGTCAAAGAGCTGATCAAGGAGGCGGTCAATTCCCAGCAGTCCCTCGACGCCTTGCTGACCGAGTTCAAAACGGTCTTCACCTATGAGCCGCGCCTGATTCTTCTGGAAATGATCTATCAGGTCCTTTATACCAAAGCGACGGTGCCGGAAAGCGAGGTCGAGATCGCCCGCCGTATCGCCCTCTATCTCGATATCTCCGCCTATGAACAGCAGACCATCGAGGCCAAATACCGCTACCGCAGCCGCCACTCGGCGGCGGCCGGTCAAGACATGGCCGAGCAGCATTACGCCACCCTCGGTCTGGCCAATGGCGCGGGCATGGAGGAGGTCAAAAAGGCCTATCGCACCATGAGCATGCAATACCATCCCGACAAAGTCGGCCATCTGGGTGATGAATTTCGGGCGGTCGCCGAGGAAAAGATGAAGGAAATTAACGCAGCCTACGACTATTTCAAAAAACAGGAGTCGTGAACCTCAAGAGATGCCGCTACAAGCCATGCTCCTGGCAAATTTCCAGGATGGTGCCGATATGCGTCTCCATGGCCTGGAGTGCCCGGCCTGGATCGTGGTGGACAATGGCCTCAAAGATCTGCTGGTGCTGAATTCATCTCCAGAGCCATGCGAATTTCCTGTATATCGGCAATGGTATAGGTCTCTCCGTTTAGGGCCTGCAGCAAAGGTCTTTTTTCGACGGCCTGCTCCTGATCGAGGACAAATATCCCCACGCCCCGTCTGCTTTCGACAAGCCCCTGATCTGTCACCAACGGTCAATATCGTCCCGGCAGGTGGTGTTTTCCTACCGGTTATTAACGAAATCTCACCGCTGTATGGTTGAAGTGGCGGCGAGCAGCATCTCACGGAACAACTGCTGGTCGCAGCCGGGAGTTATGATGATACTCTCCAGGTTATTCCCTCATCCAGAGCGGCACGCTGGACATGATGGACTGCACCACCGCCGTGCTCTCCAACTTCGTCCCCCAGGTCGCTCTCTTTGACCTGCCGTTCCTCTGGCCAACCCGTGAGGCTGCGTACTCGGTGCTGGGTGATGCGGAATTCTTTACGATCTTTGCCGATGTCTTTCCGCAGAAAGGCATGGTAGCCATTGGTTATGGTGAGAATGAAATGCGTGACCTGACCAATGTGAAACGGGAATTCCGGACACCTGCAGACTTAAAAGGAATGACCCTGATGAAGTAGATCTTCCGTGACGGTTCGGAGATGATGATCAAGATGAACCGGGATGGCGGCAAGAAGATGACTGCCGATGTCATGGCTAAACTTGAGGCTGAGGGAAAAGTGAAAGTCACCCGCTTGACCAAAGAGGAGCGTAACGCCTTCTATCAAATTGTTCAGCCTGCCCATCGGTATTTTTACCGTCATCCTTGCCCTGCGATTTTTCGAGCAAGGCGGCGACAGCACTGGCCGGATCGCCAATGTGGTGATGATGGGCGCACTCAGCCGAATCGCGCCGTTCACCGCCACTCCCGAGGCCGTATGGCTCCGAGCCTTAAAGGAGGTTGCCCCCGGCCCGGCCTGGGGCGGCAATTATCAGGCGTTTCTGGCGGGCCGCGACCTGTTGTAGAAAGATAAAGGAAGCAACACATGAACACCAGCAACGAGACTGCATTACCATGCATTGAACGTTCCGCACGCATCCATCACTGCCTCTTCCGGCCGAAGAGTATCGCGGTCATTGGTGCCAGCGGCGACCCCCTTAAACCCGGCGGCCGGGTATTCAAGACCATCCTCGACCACGGTTATGGCGGGTTGCTTTATCCGGTAAACCCCAAGGCCACGGAGATCCTCGGGGTCGCGATGCATCCGTCGATAGCCGCCCTGCCCGAGACCCCGGATCTGGCCATCGTCGCCATCCCCGCCGCCATGGTCCTGGCGGCGGTCAGCGAACTTGCCGCCCGCGGCACCGGAGCAACCATCGTTCTCACCTCCGGTTTTGGCGAAAAGGATGCTGCCGGTAAGGCGGTGGAAGCGAAGATGAAGGCGGTCGCCGATGCCGCCGGCATGGCCCTGATCGGCCCCAACTGCTCGGGTTTTCTCACCGGCGCCTACAAGGGCAAATTCGCCGGTATCGTCCCGAAGCTGCCCGGCGGCGCGGTGGATTTCATCAGCGGCTCCGGGGCCACGGTCGACTATGTCATGGAATGCGCCGAAGGCCGGGGTCTGTCCTTTGGCACGGTGCTCAACCTCGGCAATTCCGCGCAAATGGGGGTCGAGGATCTTCTCCGGCTGCACGACGAAAATTATGGGCCGGATTGCGCCCGGATTCTCCTTCTCTATATGGAGGCGGTGAAAAAACCTGATCTCCTGCTGCGCCATGCCAGAAGTCTCGCGAAAAAAGGCTGTGCCCTGGTCGGCATCAAGTCCGGGGCGACCAGCGCCGGCTCGCGGGCGGCGGCCAGTCATACCGGGGCCATGGCCAGCAGCGACACGGCGGTACAGGCGCTGTTCGACAAGGCTGGGATCATTCGGGTAAGTGGCCGGCAGACCCTGGTCGATGTCGCCTGTGTTCTCCAGGCGGCCGGGGGCAGACCTCTTGGCAAACGGCTTGCCGTTGTCACCGACGCCGGCGGGCCAGGGGTGATGCTCACCGATGAATTGACCCGGGGTGGCCTGGAACTGCCGCCGTTAAGCGAAGCCACCCAGGCCGAACTGGTGAAAATCCTGCCGCCGGAAAGCTCGATCGTCAACCCCATCGACGCCCTGCCATCACGAACCGCCGGACAGATTGCGGCGATCATCCAGGTGCTGGGCGAGCTTGAGAAGGGCCGGATCGATGCCGTCGCCGTTCTCACCGGCGATTCCGGCCTTTCCGACAACGCCGCCATCTACCAGGCCATCGGCGAGGCCATGGACCGAAGTCCCCTCCCGGTTCTGCCGATGCTCAGCTCGCTGACCTCCTGCCGTGACAAGATCGATGCCTTCACTCGCGGCGGCCACGTCTTTTTCCCGGACGAAGTAGCCATGGGAAGAGCCCTCAGCCTCGTTGCCAACCAGGCGCCGGCGCCGGATCAAGATCCCGGCGTACCGTCCGGGTATGATTACCCATCAATCCGCCTTGCCCTGGCGGGATCAAGCGGCGTTCTCCCACCGGAAGCAGTACGCCAAACCCTCGTCGCCGCCGGTTTCACGGTGCCGGAACAGCTCGCGGTCTTCCGGGAGGAACAGCTCGCCGGCGACTGCCGGCGGCTCGGTTTCCCCCTGGCGATGAAGGTTATCGGCCCGTTGCACAAGACCGACGTCGGCGGGGTCCACCTCGGCATCGCCAGCGAGGAGGGGGCCAAGACCGCCTGGTCGGCGCTGATGACGATCCCCGAGGCACGCGGTGTCCTGCTCCAACCGATGATCGGTGGACTGGAGGTCATCCTTGGCGCCAGCCGCGAAGGTAATTTCGGCCATCTGGTGATGTTCGGCCTCGGCGGCATCCATACCGAGGTGTTAAAGGACGTACGCTTTGCCCTGGCACCGCTAGCTGGCGCTGAGGCTCGGCGGATGATCGACGGGATTGGTGGCCGGGCCCTGCTCGACGGGGTGCGCGGGGGCTCCGGTATGGATACGGCGATCCTGACTAATTTTCTGATTCGCCTCGGTCGCCTGGTTACCGATTTTCCGGAGATTGGCGAGATCGACCTCAACCCGGTGAAGGGCTCGGGCAATCGGCTCTTTGCCGTCGATGCCCGGATCATCATGACGGCAAAAGGCGCCGACTAAGCGCCATAAAGGGGGCCCCTCCTGATGCGGGAGACAACCATGATCGACCAGCCGCAGCTCAATATCGATTTTCAGGCCATATCCGAGCTGTTCGAGGAGGCGAAACGGCAGGGCCGTGATTTCCTCTTCGAGTACGAAACCTACCGGCTCCTGGCCGGTTCCGGCAGCGAGACCCCGCCGCGCACCCACCTGCTGGTAAAAGGCAGCCGGCCGACCGACGAGGAACTGGCCGGCATGCCCGGCGACAGAGTGGTGCTGAAGATCGTCTCGCCGGCGATCATCCACAAGACCGAGGTCGGCGGGGTGCGCGTCGTCGCCAAGGACCCGGACAAGATCCGCTCCGCCTGGCGGCGCATGCTCTACGAGGTGCCAGAGAGCCTGGCCGACCGCATCGAGCGCTATCCGGCCCATGCGCCGGAATGCTACTGCAATTTTTCCGGGGAGGCGCTGCGGACGGCGATCGCCCGCGATATCGTCGGCGTCCTTCTGGTCCAGTTCATGCCACCCGATTCCGAGGCCTTCGGCAACGAGATGATCGTCGGTATCCGCAACACCCGGGAATTCGGCATGGTCATCAGCGCCGGCCTCGGCGGCACCGACACCGAACTCTACGCCGAACGGTTCCGCAAAGGCCAGGCCATCGTCGCCGCTTCCACCGCCATGACCGACGGCCCGACTTTTTTCGAGCTGTTCAAGAAGACCATCAGCTATAAAAAACTGGCCGGACTGACCCGCGGCACCCGGCGGATCGTCACCGACGAGCAGTTGCTGGAATGTTTTGCCTCGTTCATCGCCATGGCGAATTTCTATTCGACCGCCAACCCAGGCGTGCCCCATGTCATCGAAGAACTGGAGATCAACCCCTTCGCCTTCACCGATTATCTGATGGTCCCTCTCGACGGGATGTGCCGCTTCGGAGCGCCGAAAAAAAGCCCGGTGGCCAGGCCCTTCCATAAGGTCGGCAGGCTGCTGCGACCGCAAACCATCGGCATCGTCGGCGTCTCCACCAACCGCGTCAACTTCGGCCGGATCATCCTCGGCAACATCCTGGCCGGCGGCTTTGCGCCGGAGAATATCCGCATCATCAAACCGGGTCTCGACCGCTTCGAGGGCATCCGCTGCCTGCCGGACCTCGCTTCGCTTGACCTTCGTCTCGATCTTTTTGTCGTGGCGGTGGCCGCCGACCAGGTCCCCGAGCTAGTGGATGAGGTGCTGGCCCTGGGCGCCGCCGAGTCGGTAATGCTCATCCCCGGCGGCATGGGCGAGACGAAAGGCAGCGCCGAACGGGCCCGGCGAGTTACGGGGAACATCGCCGCCGCCCACCAGCGTGAGGACGGCGGCCCGGTCTTTCTCGGCGCCAACTGCCTGGGCGTCGTCTCCCACCCCGGCCACTACGACACCATGTTCATCCCCGAGGCGAAACTGCCCAAACGGCGCGGCGCCTACCGGCGGACCGCCGCCTTCGTCAGCCAGAGCGGGGCCTTCATGATCACCCGGCTCAGCAAGCGTCCGGAACTCGATCCGGCCTATATGATCTCCGTCGGCAATCAGAATGATTTAACCCTCGGCGACCTCGTCAAGTACCTGGCGGATGACCCGGAACTGGCAATCATCGCCATCTACGCCGAGGGTTTCAAGGACCTGGACGGCCTCGAATTCTGTCGGGCGGTGCGGGCCGCCGTGCATTCCGGCAAGGACGTCATCTTCTACAAAGCCGGCTCTACCCCGGAGGGGAAGTCGGCAACCTCCGGCCATACCGCCTCGCTTGCCGGCGACTATATGGTCTGCGAATCCTGCGTCCGCCAGGCCGGCGGTATGGTCGCCCGGACCTTCACCCAGTTCGAGGACCTGTTGATGATCGCCCAGCCCCTGCACAACAAGACCATCAATGGCAACCGGCTGGCGGCGGTGAGCGGCGCTGGCTTTGAGGCGGTGGGCATGGCCGACAATATCCAGGCGGAAGACTTCACCTTGAGGATGGCCGCGTTGGCGCCGCAGACCATCGCCCTACTCGGGGGCTTACTGACCAGGAAGGGTCTCGATGCTCTGACCGAAATCAAGAACCCGCTCGACATCACCCCCGGCGCCGACGACGAGACCCATGTCGCCGCCGTCGAGGCTCTGGCCGGGGACCCGAATATCGACGCGGTGGTGGTCGGTCTCGATCCGCTGTCGCCGGCAATGCGCACCCTTATGCGAGTGGAGGGTGACAAGATCGCGGTGGCCGACGAGGAAAGCATCGCCGTGCGCATGCCGGCACTGGCTGCCGGCATGAAAAAACCCGTCGTCGGCGTCGTCGACGGCGGCAGGCTTTACGACCCGCTGGTTGATGAATTGATGGAAAAGGGCATGGCGGTTTTCCGTTCCTCGGATCGGGCGGTACAGACCCTGGCCATGTATATCGAGGGCCGGCTGTACGCCGAGCGCCTTCGTAACAGGGGAAATTAACCGCCGGGAATGTCCCTTCGTTCTTTAAGCGGTTACCTTGCAAAAACCGTCATTCTCCAGACATCGGCACATTGCATCTTCCGGCAAAACACCGCTCAAAACATTCAGTTCTTGACAAGTCTGTTCAAAATAAGGCTTATTCCACAAGACCTGAAGAATTGACAATGCCTGCCGACATTCCGACAGGCTCAGTGCCAAATACCACCGGATATCGGCCTGCCAATGATATTTTTGCCGATATTGCAAGCATAACAAGGAGAAGAGCAATGGCCGTTTCCGAAAAAATGAAACATTTCGCAAGCAAATCGTCCTGGATACGAAAAATGTTCGAAAAAGGCGCGAGCATGAAAGCGACCTACGGAGCCGCCAATGTCTGTGATTTCAGCCTCGGCAATCCCGATGTTCCGCCCCCGCCGCAATTTGATGAGGTCATGCAGGAACTTATCCGGGATACCAGTCCCGGAGTGCACGGCTATATGCCCAACGGCGGCTATCCCTGGGTACGGGAGGCTATCGCCGCGCGGATGTCGGATGAACAACACATAGCCATCGGTCACGGCGACATGCTTATGACCTGCGGCGCTGCCGGGGGGCTGAACATCGTCATGAAAGCTCTCCTTAATCCCGGCGACGAGGTCATTATTCTTGCCCCGTATTTTGTTGATTACGGCAATTATATCGACAACCATGGTGGAGTCAGCAAGATCGTCAATACCGACGAAGATTTCAACCTCGACCTGCCGGCCATTGAGGCGGCCCTTTCCACAAGGACCAAGGCAATCCTCATCAATTCCCCGAACAACCCCTGCGGTCAAATCTATTCCGCCGACGCCCTCTGGGCTCTCGGCGAACTGCTCACCCTCGCCGGCGACCGTTTAGACAACACCATCTATCTTGTCGCTGATGAACCCTACCGGAAGATAGTTTTTGATGGCCACCAGGTGCCGAGCATCTTTAACGCCTATAAAAACAGTATCGTCGTGTCCTCCTACTCCAAGGATCTCTCTCTGCCGGGGGAAAGGATCGGCTACCTGGCGGTTCACCCGGCCATTGATGACAAAGCTGCCCTTCTTGACGCCCTGACCCTGGCCAATAGAATTCTCGGCTTTATCAACGCCCCGGCGCTCATGCAGCGGGCGGTGGCGGAGTTGCAGGACGCCAGTGTCGATACGACGATCTATGCGCGACGCAAGGAACTGCTGTGCGGGATTCTCAGCGACGCCGGGTATTCCTTCACGCCCCCCAAGGGGGCGTTCTATATCTTTCCCAAGTCGCCGATAGCCGATGATGTGCGGTTCGTCGCCCTCCTCCTCGAAGAAAAGATACTCACCGTCCCCGGTGTCGGGTTCGGCTCACCGGGCCATTTTCGCATCGCCTTCTGCGTGGCTGAAGAGGTGATTGCCAGATCGGCGGAAGGGTTTAAGCGTGCCATGGCAAAAGCCCGCGCCATGTAACCGCAAAAAAAAGGGAGGCGGAGCAGCCTCCCCCTCAACCCTTTCCCCTCTTTCCGTACCTTTTACCCGCCGTACTTTTTACCGTACCCTTCTCACCCATCCGATTTTTTCCGCTGTTCAGTTTTATCCTTAAAGATCAGCTTTATTGGTACTTTATCGAGACCCAGTCCCTCGCGAAATTTGTTGACCAGGTAGCGCTCGTAGGAGAAATGTACGCCCTTTGAGCTGTTGGTCATGACCACGAATTTGGGGGGGCGGGTACCGATCTGGGCGGTGTAGTAAAATTTCAACCGCTTGTTCTTGTAGATCGGCGGCGAATGGGCGTCGATCGCATCCTGGAGCAACCGGTTGAGGGCGGCGGTCGGAAAACTGGCGCTGTACTGCCGGTATACCGAGCCGATGACCGGAAAGAGCCGCTTGATGCCGTAACCGGTCAGCGCCGAAACGTTCAGCACCGGCGCATAGCCGATAAACGGTAAAGCCCGGCCGACCTCGGCCATCACCTGTTCCTGACGTTTTTTATCCTTTTCAAGGAGATCCCATTTATTGACCAGGACGATGAGGCCTTTACCCTCATCGAGGATATAGCTGATGACCTTGGTGTCCTGTTCGGTGATGCCTTCTTCGGCATCGAGCAGCACCGCCGCCACATCGCAGCGGCTCATTGCCGCCAGCGACTTCATGATACTGAATTTTTCCAGTTTTTCCGTAGTCTTGCCCTTGCGACGGATGCCGGCGGTATCGATGAACAGATAGCTGTAATTGCCGTGGGTCACCAGGGAATCGACCGAATCCCTGGTCGTTCCCGAGATCTCGGACACGACCATCCGGTCCTCCCCGAGGATGGTGTTGATGATCGACGATTTGCCGACATTCGGTCGCCCGAAAAATGCCACCTTGACCGTCCCCTCCGGCAGGCTGATCTCCGCCACCTCTTCACTCTTGATGACCGCACACAAGCCCTCCATCATGGCGGTAAAACCGTAGGTGTGCTCCGCCGAAAGCGGCCACAGCTCCTCGACCCCCAGCTCATAAAAGGGGGCCAGGAGTTTCACTTCATGGTCCGGCCCGTCGATCTTATTGACCACATGAAAGATTCTTTTCTGTGAGCGGCGGAGAATATCGATGACTTCCCAGTCGGCAGGGGTGATCCCCTCCTTACCGTCCATGAGAAACAAAACAATGTCCGCTTCCTCGATGGCAAACAGCGCATGCTCGCGGATATGCTGGACCATGGCATCTTCGGGGTTGTCGTCGATGCCGCCGGTGTCGACCAGGATGAAGCCCTTGTTTTCCCAGACCACCCGTTCGTAATGACGGTCGCGGGTGACCCCGGGTGTCGGATCGACGATGGCCTTGCGCGACTTGGTGATCCTGTTGAACAGGGTCGATTTTCCTACGTTGGGCCGGCCGATAAGGGCGACGATCGGAAAGTGTGTAGTAGATGACATATACGTTACCTGTTGTAAAACTGAACCTGCATCCGAACAGGCGGGATTGAGGGAATGGGCGGGACCATGACCGGTCGATCCGGACATGGTCCTATCGGGGAGAAACCAAGCCTGCTCTCAGCCCGGCCAGTCCCTGGTCGACGAGGTTACGGACCCGGCGATAATCGGCAAAACAACGGTTTGCCAGCAGGGCCTGCAGAGAAAGTAAAGCCGGTTCAATGAAACCGGCGAAAAATACCTTGCCGCGCACCTTCGATAAAAACGCAAACGCCCCGACGATCTGGAGATTTCGCTGGAGGGCGAGAAAATCATAGGAGGTGAAGAAATCTTTCGCATCGCCACCCAGGCGCGGGGCGAGGAGTTGCCCGTAGAACGCCTGCAGCTCTTCCCGGCAACGCGGCAAAAGCGCGGCGTAGGGATCGATAAGGAGCGATGCGACATCATAGCCGAGCGGCCCGAGACGGCCGCCCTGAAAATCAATAAAGCGCGGCCGGTCTTCCTGGACCATGATGTTGCGCGACTGAAAATCCCGATGGAGAAAATATCCCGCCGCGGCCCGGCCGGCATGGGCGGCGATATCCCGAAACTCCTCGGCGATCCCCGGATCGACTTCTCGGCCCAGCAGCCCCTGCCAGAACGCACGAAGGAAATAGCCCGATTCCCGGTCGAGCATCAGTTCGACGTCGTAGCGCGGGCCGTCCCAGCACCAGGCCGGATCAAAACCATCGGCGCCGGCAAACTGCATGATCGCCAGCTGTTCAAGACATGCCCGGTAAAGGTCGCGGAGCGCTCCGCTATCCGGACAGCCGTCGGCCCCCACCCCCCTCACCCGATCATAGAGGCGGATATCGCCGAGGTCCTCAAAAACCAGGAGGCCGGTGGACCTGTCCCAGTCGTACAACGCCGGTACCGCCACCCCCTTAGCCTGGAGATGGTTGCCGATTTTCCAGGTGGACCGGGATTCGGCAAGCTCCTTTTCACTGGTCCCGGCCGGGGCGGCGACGATGCACGGGGGAAAACCGTCCCGCCTTACCCGCCAGAATCTTCTGGTCGATCCGTCGCTCTGCATCTTCGACCAGGCGCTGTCGGCAAGCAAAGCCTTGGCCTCGCCCGCGGAAATCATTCCGCAATGGCGGAGCAGAACCATGGCGCAATGGCGTATTTCATGGTCGGACAACTCGCTCATCGACACACCGCTGGAATTTTATGCTTTGCTGCCGGCGGCGGAGACAACCGCATCGACCAAACAACTGCCGCCGGGCACCGACACGTCATCCCAGATGACCACCCGTTCGAGATGAGTGCCGTTTTCAATATTCGCTTCGCCGATACACACCCAGCCGCGCAGCTCGAGCTGGGCCGGCAGCTTCGCTCTTTGATCAATGCAGTACGGTCTTCGCACCGGCCCAAGCTCCGGCCAGCAGGGAATGGCCTCGGCCAGCAAGCCCTGATGAAGGGCCAGGTAATCCTCGGGTGTCCCCATGTCCGTCCAGTAACAGCCATCGGTGCGGTAGCAGTTTATCACCGTTCCCCTGTCGAGCAGCCGTCGGTACAGATCAAGGATCGAAGAAAAAACATCGTCATCGATCTCCTCGAGAATGTCTGGATCGATGACATGCAGCCCGGTGAACGCCAGCTGGGAAAACTCCACCCGGTTGTCGAAACTGGCGACTTTCCCGTCTTTCACCATGACTCGGTTGAACCGGGGGTGGTGGTGCATCGCCAGGGTCACCGGATAACCGCTGTCCAGATGACGGCGATAGAAATCAAGGAGATCGATATCGTGATAAATATCCCCATTGGTCACGAGCAGCGGTTCGTTGCGAAGATGTCCAAGCGCCCGGCGCAGACCGCCGCCGGTGCCGAGAATAACCTCCTCCTCCTGGAGGATAACCCCGGCCAGCCCTTTCAGCGCGGCAGCGATTTTTCCCCGGAGATGGTGGCAGTTGACGACGATACGGTCAAATCCGAGATTCTGCAGCCGTTTGATGGTGAGGAGAAGAAGCGGCTGGTTGAGGATGGGAAAAAGCGGTTTAGGGAGAACCAGCGTATGCGGCAACAGCCTGGTACCAAAACCGGCCGCCAGTATCATTGCTTGCATGGAACCTCTTGTTACCAGTTGAGATTTTCCTGAACCGATCTATTTCATCAACAGGGAACCATCCGCCAATTCCGTTACGCCGACGACGACTATCCCTGATTTATTTGCTTCGGCAATCATCTGTTCCCGGTCAAACAGCAGCGATTGGCCTGCCTCCACCGCCAGCACCGCCCCCTTCACCTGCTGCAGGGTTTTGATGGTGGTAAGCCCGGTAGCGGGCAGATCGAAACGAAAATCCTGCCCGGGTTTTTTGACTTTCACGACAATCGCCTTCTCCTTGGCAAGCATCCCCCCACGGAGGATGGCCACATCGGTACCCTCGATCGCCTCCACAGCCAGTACGGTGCAGTCGCGAACGACCACGCACTGGCCGATATCGAGTTTGCCGATGGCCCTGGCGTTGTGCCAGCCGAAGACAATGTCCCGCTGTTGCTTGGCGGAGGGTTTGGCCTTGGTCAGGACACCGGCAGGAAAAAGGAGATGCCGAAGGTAAATCGTCGATTCGACGACTTTAATCCCTTCCTTCTCGAGGGCGGCGGCAAAGGCCCGGAGGATCGCGTCGTCCTGTTTCAAGTCGATCTTGTTCCACAGTGTCAGGGCTTTGAAATCCGGCAGAACGTCACGAAAGATCTGGGTCTTGGTGATCGTCCCGAGAAAGACCGTCTCCTCGACCTCCTGCTTGTGCAGAAATGAGATGACCTTGCCGAGTTGCCCGAGTTTTACCCAGAGGACGGCATCCGCCGCCTCGATAACCTGCGCATCGGTCTCCCCTTTATGGGCGACGATCACGACCCGCCGGCCTTCCTGGTGGGCCGCCTCGATGAACAGCCGGGGAAACTGACCGCCGCCGGCGATGATCCCGATATTTTGTCGACGATGTGCCATCAACCGAATGGTCAGTCTTCTACCGTCTGCTTGACGACCCCGCGTTTGGAATCTTCAAAAAACTTGACGAGGATCTGGACTTCCGGACAAATCGGGAATTCCTTTCTGGCCACTTCGATGGCATCCTTCATCAGCAGGTTGGGGGTGCGGAAAATGATGCGAAAGGCGGTGTCGAGGTTTTTGATGGTCTCACGGCTGAAACCATTGCGCTTCAGTCCGACTTTGTTGACCCCGGAGATTCTCATGCGGTTTCGGGTGCCGGCGATAATGACGTAGGGCGGGACATCGAGGCTGATTCCGGAAACCCCGCCGATATAGCTGAAGGTGCCAATCCGGCAGAACTGATGAATGGCGACCAGGCCGCCGATCGAGGCCCGGTCACCGACCTCGACATGACCGGCGAGGGTGGCGACGTTGGCCATGATCACATGGTTGCCGATCCGGCAGTCATGGGCGACATGGGTATAGGCCATCAGCAGGTTATTGTTGCCGATGATAGTTTTCATATGGCCGCTCGGGGTGCCCCGGTGGATGGAGGCGAATTCGCGGATCTGATTATCGGAACCGATGATCAATTCGGTCGGTTCCCCTTTATAACTGAGATCCTGCGGCGCCCCGCCGATCACCGAGAAGGAACCGATCAGATTTCTGGCGCCGATGGTCGTCGGACCGGAGACCACGGCATGGGCCTCGACGATGGAATCGGCGCCGATCCGCACCCCGGCCCCGATGACTGCATAGGGGCCAACGGCGACAGTGGTGTCAAGTTCGGCTTTGCCATCTACTACTGCGGTTGGATGTATGGACATATTTTCATAGGGTGTTAAGGAAGGAGAATTTCTCGCGGCTATGGCAATGAAATGGCGGTCGCGGCGGTGGAAGGTGCTTTCCTTACCTGCTCTTGCCAACTATTGCAAGAGATTTCCGAAATCCCCATGGAGCGGACCAGACCTCGGACCATCGCCACCGGTTGGCCGATATACTACACCAGTTATGAAAAGGATGCCATGAGTTCGGCTTCAGCCACTACCTGGCCGTCGACGGTGGCGGTCGCGCCCATCACCATGATGCCCCGTTTCTGTTTCACCAGCTGCAAGGTGAAAATCAGCTGATCGCCGGGCACCACCGGTTTTCTGAACCTGGCCTTATCTATTCCGGCAAAAAACAGCAGTTTGTCGCCGATCGTCTGGGGATTGCTGTAATAGGCCATGATCCCGCCAACCTGGGCCATTCCTTCCAGAATCAGGACCCCCGGCATCACCGGCCGGGCCGGAAAGTGGCCCTGAAAGAACGGTTCGTTGATCGTCACATTTTTCAGCCCGGCGATCTCCTTGCCCAGTTCCAGGGAAAGTATTCTGTCCACCATCACAAAGGGATAGCGGTGCGGCAACACCTTCAGGATTTCGACTATATCGATTTTTGCCGGAATAACGACCTCACTCATGATTCTCTCTCCTTAGACGATTCTTTTTGCTCGGCCCGTCCGGTCAGTTCGGCCAGGGCTTGAGTATTTTTTCTTACCTGATTCTGCAGCTCAGGGAGTCTCGCGAAAACGGCGCTCGATTTCGCCCACTGCCGGATGGGAATGGCCGGAGTCCCGCCGACCTTTGCTCCTCGCGGCTGGCTGTCGTGAATGCCGCCCTGGGCGGCGATCATCACCTGATCGCCGACGTCGAGATGGCCGGCGGCCCCGGCCTGGCCTCCCATCACGACATTGCGGCCGAGACGGGTCGAACCGGCGATGCCGACCTGGGCGACCAGCAGGCTGTGCTCGCCGACAATGACGTTATGGCCGATCTGGACGAGATTATCGAGTTTCACCCCCGCCTTGATCCAGGTGGTCCCGAAGGTCGCCCGATCGATGCAGCAGTTGGCGCCGATTTCGACATCGTCGTCGATCCGGACGTTCCCGACCTGTGGCCGTTTGATATGCTCGCCGCGATCGCTGGTGGCATACCCGAAACCGTCGCTGCCGACGACCGTCCCGGCGTGGATGGTCACCCGTTTGCCGATCAGGGTACCGTTGTAGACGGTGACATTGGCCTCGATCGTCGTATCGTCGCCGATCCGGACATCGTCGCCGATGACCGCGCCCGCCGCAATGCGGACCCTCTCGCCGAGTTGCACCCGATTTCCGAGCACGGCCAGCGGGCCGACGGATACTTCCTGGCCGAGTTCGCAGGCCTGCCCGATGCAGGCCCGCGGATGCAGACCCGTGGCAGCAAAAGGTTTGGCCAGAAAATGATTATGGATGAT
>JBBRGP010000033.1:0-14216 GCA_038224105.1 Desulfobulbales bacterium
TGGCCAGGGTCGGCGAGCTGACGATCATGACGATCGGGGTATTGCGTTCCCGGCCGATTTTGAAAATATCCCTGGAAAAGCCGGCGCCGGTAATGATCATGTCGATGCCGGCGTCGATGGAGGTCATGACCAGGTCGTAGAAGTCCTTCATCGCATACATGATGTTGACGGCCACGACCCCTTTGGTGGCGGCTTTGGCCTTTTTTATATCGGTATAAAGTTCCGCGGGAGGCAGCCCCGAGCCGCCGATCACGCCGATCCCGCCGCACTCGGCAACCGGAACGGCAAGGGCGGAGGTGGATACACGTATCGACATGCCGCCCTGAATGAGGGGAAAGGAAGCGGTAAATTGGCCGATATTGAGTGACGGTAGCTTCATGCGGCAACAACTCCTTGTAATAGTGCATTGATCATAAGAAACAAGATAATGCACCTCTTGCCGGTTTTTGTCAAGAACAGTGTGTGGTAGAACGAAACCGATAAAATCTCCGGAAATTCCCTGAAAACAGGTGGTCCGGGTCGGAAATCTTGGATGGAGGGAGGGGGCCGGCAGGGGGTGCCTTGACAAAACCATAACCTTGCGGTTAGATTTGTATCTTTTTAGTCAAAGAGCCTCAGCTCGTCTTTCCCCTCTTATCGTTGGAGACCGTTGTGAAAATTCAGGCCCTGAAAGGGTTTAAGGATATTGTGCCAGGTGAGGTCGAATACTGGCAATATCTTGAAGAGAAGGCTCGGGATGTTTTCGAGCGGTTTCATTTCTTGGAAATCCGCTTGCCCATTCTTGAAGAAACCGAATTATTCGCCAGATC
This sequence comes from Desulfobulbales bacterium, assembly GCA_038224105.1. Lineage (GTDB taxonomy): Bacteria > Desulfobacterota > Desulfobulbia > Desulfobulbales > Desulfocapsaceae > Desulforhopalus_A. The sequence goes on from JBBRGP010000033.1 coordinate 810, forward strand.
GATCGGCGAAGCCACCGATATCGTCGAAAAGGAGATGTATACCTTTGTCGACAAGAAGATAACGATGCGCCCGGAAGCGACCGCTTCGCTTCTGCGGGCCTATATCGAGCACGGCCTGTATGTCCAGAAACCGGTACAGCGGCTGTTCACCATCGGGCCGATGTTTCGCCATGAGCGTCCCCAAAAAGGGCGGCTCCGCCAGTTTCACCAGATGGATATCGAGGTGCTGGGCTCGGAAAACCCCCGGGTCGATGCCGAATTGATGGCGATGGGGGCGATGCTTCTTGACGAACTGGGGGTTGCGGTCAGCCTGGAAATAAATTCCCTCGGCTGCCCCGAGTGCCGGCCCGCTTATCGGGAAAAGCTCGTCGCCTACATCGGTGCCCGGCTCGACCACCTGTGCGGTGACTGTCGGCGGCGATATTCCACCAACCCCTTGCGGGTGCTGGATTGCAAGGTCCCGACCTGCCGCGAACAGATGCATGACGCGCCGTCGCTTACCGTCCATCTCTGCCTCGCCTGTGAGGACCATTTCGACAAGGTCCAGGCCGGACTCACACAACTGGGGGTGACCTACCGCTTGAATAAATTCATGGTCCGGGGGCTCGACTATTATTGCCGTACCACCTTTGAATTCATCACCGCCGACCTCGGTTCCCAAGCCGCCGTCGGTGCCGGCGGCAGATATGACGGACTTATCGAAAGCCTCGGCGGGCCGAAAAACAGCCCGGGTATCGGGTTTGCCATGGGCATGGAACGGCTGGTTCTCCTCCTGCAGCAGAAGGAGGAGGAACTTGCGGCCAAGGCCGAGGTCGATCTTTTTCTCGCCGGCATCGGCGACGATGGCAGCCATGCCGGTTTTCCTCTGGCCCACCAGCTGCGGGCAAAAAAGGTGAGGGTGGCCATGGATCATGAGGGACGGAGCCTGAAAGGCCAGATGAAACAGGCAAACAAGGCCGGAGCGCGCTTTGTCTTGATCCTCGGCGATGCCGAACTGGCCGCCGGCAAGGGACTGCTGCGCAATATGGTGACCGAGCAGCAGCAGGAGGTGGCGCTGGTTGCGGCGGATATTGCCGCACGAATACGCCGGGATGATGGAATACAAATTATCAACGTACTGACGGATAGGATCTGATTGCTGCGGACGACGTGCAGAGCGTCAGCGGAGGTATCAGAGTAAAATTTAACATATTGAGCACTTATGGAATCGATGGGCAAATTGCGCCGGACTCATTTTTGTAACGATCTCGGCATAAAGAATGTTGGGGAGCAGGTAACCCTGATGGGGTGGGTGTTGCGCAGGCGTGACCACGGTGGGGTAATTTTCATTGATCTCCGGGATCGCCGGGGCATCACCCAGGTGGTTTTCAACCCTGAAATCAATCCGGAGGTCCATGCCAAGGCCCATCAGGTCCGCAGCGAGTGGGTGCTGGCGATCCAGGGCAAGGTAGAGGCGAGGCCCGGCGATATGGCCAATCCGAAGCTGGCAACCGGGGCGATCGAGGTTCTGGTCAGCGACCTGCGCCTCCTGAACAGCAGTGAAACCCCGCCTTTTCCGCTTGATGAAGATGTCGAGGTGTCCGACAATCTTCGCCTCCAATACCGCTATCTCGACCTGCGGCGGCCGGAGATGGCGGCCAACCTGGTCATGCGCCACAAGGCCGTGATGACCGTCCGCAACTATCTCAACGACCACGGTTTTCTCGATATCGAAACGCCGATGCTCACCCGTTCCACCCCGGAAGGGGCACGCGACTACCTGGTGCCGAGCCGGGTCAACGCCGGGAAATTCTATGCCCTGCCGCAGTCTCCCCAGCTGTTCAAGCAGTTGCTGATGATTGCCGGCATCGACCGCTACTACCAGATCGTCAAGTGTTTTCGCGACGAGGACCTGCGGGCCGATCGCCAGCCGGAGTTCACCCAGATCGATATGGAACTGAGTTTTGTCGACGAGGAGCAGATCATGGCGATCAACGAAGGGATGATCGCCGTCCTGTTCCGGGAGACCCTCGGTGTCGAGCTTGCCCCGCCGTTTCCGCGCCTGACCTTTGCCGAGGCGATGAACCGCTTCGGCACCGACCGACCGGATGTCCGTTTCGGCATGGAGCTCGTGGATCTCACCCCCATCGCCGCCACCTGCGGTTTCAAGGTGTTCCGGGACATCGCCGACAAGGGCGGGACGGTGCGGGCGATCAACGCTAAAGGCTGCGCCGAGTTCTCCCGCAAGGAGCTCGATCTGCTCACCGAATATGTCGCCCAGTTCGGCGCCAGGGGCCTGGCCTGGGTCAAGATGAAGGCCGGCGGCGAATGGCAGTCGCCGATCGGCAAGTTCTTCACCGAGGAAGAAAGGGCGGCAATCGCTTTCGCCACCGAGGCGGTCGAAGGGGATCTGCTGTTTTTTGGTGCCGACAGCCAGAAGGTGGTGCTCCAGGTGCTCTCCGAACTGCGCGTTGAGCTCGCCCGCCGCCTGGATCTCCTGAAAAAGGATGATTTCCGTTTTACCTGGGTCACCGATTTTCCCCTCATGGAGTATGACGAAAAGGACAAACGCTACCAGGCTCTGCATCACCCCTTTACCGCGCCAAAGGAAGAGGACATCGCCAAACTGGAACGCGAGCCTCTCGCCGTTTTGAGCCGCGCCTATGATCTGGTGCTGAACGGTACCGAAATCGGCGGCGGTTCCATCCGTATTCATCAGAAGCAGCTGCAGGCGAAGGTCCTGGAAGTGCTCGGCATCGATGCCGATGAAGCCCATGAGAAATTCGGCTTTCTCCTGCGCGCCCTGGAACTCGGGGCGCCGCCCCACGGCGGGCTGGCCTTTGGGCTCGACCGGCTGCTGATGATTCTTACCGGCAGCGATTCGATCCGCAATGTCATCGCCTTCCCGAAAACCCAGAAAGCCACCTGCCCACTCACCGACGCTCCCGCCGTCGTGGCCCGGAAGCAACTGACCGAGCTGCATATCCGCCCCGACTGGAAGGAGTAAGTTTGATTAAGGGAAAAGCTCATGAAAACCCATCGTTCGGTTCTGTCCGTTCCCGGTCATGTTGAAAAAATGCACGCGAAAGCCGCCGCCGGCGACGCCGACGTGATCATGCTCGATCTGGAGGACAGCGTTCCGCCGGAGGCCAAAGAGGCCGCCCGCCACCAGGTCCTCCTGTCACTCCCATCCATCGACTGGCGGGGCAAGACGGTCACCGTCCGGATCAATGGTCTGGATACCCCTTTTGGGTACCGTGATCTCCTGGAGATCGCCGAGGCGGCCGGCGAAAAAATCGATGCCGTGGTCGTCCCCAAGGTCAACCACCCCGGCGACATCCACTTCGTCGCGAGAATGCTTGACGGTATCGAGCAGGCCCGGCAGCTGGCGGCTGTCATCGCCATCGAGGCCTCCATCGAGACCGCCGAAGGGCTGACCGAGGTCACCGCCATTGCCCGGGCCAGCCGGCGGCTGCGCACCCTGGTGTTCGGCATCGCCGACTATTCGGCCTCGGTCGGTGCCCGGCTGGTCTCTCTTTCCGGACATGGCGAGAACGAGGCTGAAATCTATCCGGGCCACCGCTGGCATTTCGCCCTCAGCCGGATGATCATGGTCGCCAAGGCTAACGGGCTGCTGGCCATTGATGCGCCCTACGGCTACTTCAAGGACGGCGAAGGGTTGCAACGTTCGACCCTGATGGCCTCTGCCCTTGGCTGCGACGGCAAATGGGCAATCCACCCGGGCCAGGTGGAGACCATCAACCGGGTCTTCTCGCCCACACCGGAGGAGATCCGGCGGGCGGTTACCATCCTCGAGGCGGCCGAAGCCGGTGCCCGCCACCAGCACGGGGCGGTTGCCGTCGAGGGGCGGATGGTCGATCAGGCGACGGTGCGCCTGGCCCGCCAACTCTATGAACAGGCCGTGCATCTTGGCCTGATCGCGGCGAAGGCGATGGGATGAGCGGTCGGCCAGCGTGCTCCCTGCCGCTGGCCCGCTGTTGCTCGCTCTATTGATCACTGCATAAATCAAACGTCCAATCATCAATGAAAAATCATACGGATATATCAGTATGATTTTGATCCATAAAAAAATCAGTCAACCATTTCCGGTGGTTGCCGTCTGACCGCGAACTGCCGGCGACCCCGGAGAGGATCAAGGTTTGGGGCAGGCGAGGGGGGTGAGGGTCTGTTTTGCCGCCAACGCCTCACCGACCGGAGCCCTCTTCTTTTGTCCGCCGGCAGTGTATCAGCCCCTTTGTGGTGTTATCCGAAACGTCGTCATGAAAATGCCGCCGAAGATGAGGAGGATCGCGAGGATATGGATTCTGGTCAGGGTCTCGCCGAGAAAGACAACGGCGAGCACCGTGCTGAAGACCGGCATGAGATGGATGAACGGCCCGGCGATATTGGCCCCGAGCTGGGTCACCGCCCGGTTCCAGAAGATGAAGGCGAGCACCGAGGCAAAGACCGCGACATAGACCACCGTCACCACCGACCCGGTGGTGACGGTCATGGTCCGGCCGCTGCGGATCTCGAGGAGATATAAGGGCAGCAGCACGGTCAACCCGACCATGGCAATCGCCGTCTGGTAGGCGAGGGGATGGAGGCCGCGCGGGTACTTTTTCAGGTTGACCGAGTAGAAGGCCCAGACGATCGCCGCCATGAATACCAGGAGATCGCCCTTGTTGAACTGAAGGTGGGCAAGCGTCGCCAGTTCGCCGCGCGAGACGATCAGCACCACTCCGGACAGTGAGACGGCGACGCCGGACCCCTGCCTGAAGGAGAGACGATCGTTGTGCATGGTCCGGGAGATCAGCACAATGAGGATCGGGATGCAGGAATTGACCAGCGCCGCATTGATGGCGGTGGTGGAGTGCATCGCCAGATAGATGAAGCTGTTGAAGCCGGCGACGCCGAGGATACCCTGGAGGATCAGAAATTTTTTGTGTTGCCAGGCCAGGTCGCGTTCGGCCAGGAGATGGCGGAGGCCGAACAGGGTGAAGATCAGCAGGGCCAAGGCCCAGCGCCAGAACGACAGGGCAAAGGGCGGGATGGCCGCGTGCATGCCTCTGCTGACCACGAAATTGCCGGACCAGAACAGGGTGGTCAGGACCAGAAGCAGGTAGGGCATCAGGCGGCGCGACCTCGTGGTTTTACGTGCAGGATCGGCTTCATTCCTGGTCGTTGTCCTGGCGCTTTTTCAGGACGACCTCGACATTCGGCAGATAGGCCTGAAAGGCGTCGCCGTAGATCTCCCAGATGGTGATGAACAGGGCGGCAATGATCGGGCCGAGGATGATGCCGACCAGGCCGAACATCGAGATCCCGCCAAGGGTGCCGAAGAGGACGAAGAGGTCGTGCATCTGGGTGTCTTTGCCGACCAACCGGGGGCGCAGGACGTTGTCCAGGTTGCCGGCCACCGCCCCGCAGAGAATGCCAAGGATGATCACCCCCCCGAAATGGCCGGTCAGCGCGAGGATAATGAGGGCCGGGACCCAGATGATCGCCGTGCCGAAGGCGGGAACGATCGACATGATCGCCATCACCGAGCCCCAGAAGACCGGACCGTTGATGCCGGCGAGCGCGAAGGCGATACCGCAGATCCCGCCCTGCATGATGCCGATGATCAACGTTCCCTTGATGGTCGCCCGGGTTACCGAGGTGAACCGGTGCAGCAACCGCTGTTCATTGCAGTCGTCTAGGGGAAGAAAATAGAGAATTTTTTTCAGGAGAACGTCGCCCATGGTGAGGAAATAGAACATCACGTAGAGCATGATGATCGACGAGAAGATCGCGTCGATGGTCAGCTTGGTAAAGGATGACAGCGAATCGATGAGGAAGCTGGAGACGGTGCCGACCAGTTCCCCGGCTTTTTGGATGATGATGTCCCGATAGGGGAGGATCTGTTGGTAGTAGGGGACCTTCTCAAGGAGGGCGGAGACCGTTGACGGCTCCTTGATGAAGCCTTGGACCCACGGGGTGACCGACTCGCCGACGCTGATCGCCTGGGTAACCACCAGGGTGATCAAAACCGCTAGCGGGGTGAGGACCAGCAGAACGATGGCCAGAACGGTGAGGGACGAGGCGAGGATCTCCCGGCCGCGCAGTTTCTCGGTGAGCCGGCGATGGATCGGCGAGACCATCGCCGAACACAGCCCGGCCATGAAGATCGCCATCAAAAACTGGTGGATCATCGTGAGAAAGAGGGCGGAAATGATCACCACCAGGCCGAGCAGCGTGGTTTTATTGATATAGTCCCTGTTCATTGGTAAATTACCTTGGCTGTTTAACCGCGGTCCCCGTGAAATTTTCAGTTGCCCGGTGGATTGTCCGTCTCGACCGCCGCTGCCGCCGCCGGCGAAGAGGATAAGACGATTATGTGCACCTCCCGGGGGCCGTGCGCGCCATGGACCATCTGGGCTTCGATATCGGCGGTCTTGGACGGGCCGGTGATGAAGACCAGGCTGTCCGGGGGCTTTTTCTCCCGGAGCAGGGCGTAGGCCTCGGCCAGATCGGCCACCAGGTTTTTCCGGTCGAGGAGGGCAATATGGATCGACGGCACCAGGGAGGTGGAGCGCGGACGGCCCGGTCCGGTCAGGTCGACGAGGGTCGCCGAATCGGCCACGCCGATCGCCGGGGCGGTGATGCCGATAAACGAGGCAATGGTCTTTTCCCGCAGCTGCCGGTCGGCACCAAAGGTGGTGTGGACGGTGACGGCCTCCCGGGCAAAGTGTTGCCACAGCTGTAAGGCGGCGAGGTCCGGGTGATCGTGGTGAATGATCTGTTTGGTGTCGGAGAACTCGGGCTGTTTGCTTGTCACCAGCTCTACCACCACCCGCGCCGCCTCCTCATGGCTCCGGACGACGTGGGTCGTTATGCCGAGGGCGGCGGCGTTTTTCTGGAGAAGTTCGCTGAGCTGTTCCATCTCGGCTGCCGTCCGGCTCCGCAACCGTTGCAGGATGGGACCGGTGTCGGCGGCGGCAAAGAGCGCGGGAACTTCCCTTGCCGAGCGTTGCCATTCCGGGGGCAGGCTGAGGGCCCGACGGATGTTATTCAAAAAAGCATTCTGGTTGTCCATCAGGCACCCTCCTCGTTGCCGGTGACGGCGGCCGGCGGTCGCCTGGTCGCGTAGTTCTTTTTCCAGAGCGTTGCGAAGGTTTGCCCGGCGAGCGGCGGCAGGTCGCGGTCGGCGGTCCAGCCGCCGGCGATCCCGGCCATTGTGCCGATCATCTTGTTTTTTTTCACGAACGGACGCTGCAGCAGCCAGCCGATGCGGATCAGCGAGCGATACAGAAAACCATGGGTGACCAGCAGTCGCCAGAGGCTGAAGACGCAGGCCTCGGCGGGACTGTGCTGGCGGGTGTTCCACCGGTCGCTGCCGTAGGCCAGTTTATGACGGAGACCGGCGAGCATCCGGGGCAGGTCGATCTCCACGGGGCAGATCGCCTTGCAGGCCCCGCACAGGGTCTCGCCTTTGCAGAGATCGGCGTGTTTATTGATGCCGTCGAGGAGCGGGGTGACCACTGCCCCGATCGGCCCGCAATAGGGGGAGTGGTAGGCGTGTCCGCCGATCTTGCCGTAGACCGGGCAGATGTTCAGGCAGGCCCCGCAGCGGATGCAGGCCAGCACCTCGCGGAACTCCGGATCGGCGAGAATCCGGGACCGGCCGTTGTCGAGGATCACCAGGTGGAATTCCCGCGGCCCGTCGGGATCGCCGGTCCCGGCCGGACCACCCAGGAAACTGACATAGGTCGAGAGTTTCTGGAGGGCGGCGCCCCGGGTCAGGAGCTGGAGGGTCTGCCGGTGTTCATCCATGGTCGCAACGACGCGCTCCATGCCCATCAGGGCGACATGGACCGGCGGCATGGTCGTGGCCATCCGGATATTGCCTTCGTTGGAGACCAGGCTGATCTGGCCGGTCTCGGCGCAGGCGAGGTTGCAGCCGGTCAACCCCATTTCCGCGTCGAGCATCTTCTCGCGCAGGGCTCGGCGGGCCGCCATGGTCAGGGTCGGCGGATCGTCGGTGGAGTCGATTCCCAGCTTTTCGGTAAACAGCGCGCCGATCTGGTGGCGATCGAGGTGAATACAGGGGGCGATGATATGCGAGGGCCGGTCGCCGGCCAGCTGAATGATATATTCCCCGAGATCGGTCTCGACCACCTCGATGCCGGCGCCGGCGAGGGCCGGGTCGATATCGATCTCCATCGAGGTCATCGATTTGCCTTTGACGACCCGTTTGACCTTATTCCTGGTCGCCACCTCCAGGATATAGCGGATGGCATCCTGACCGCTTGCCGCAAAATGGACCCGGCCGCCGCGAGCCCGGATGTTTTCGGCCAGTTCGGCGAGGACGATATCCAGATGTTCCAGGGTCCGCAGCCGCGCCGCCTTGACCCGGTGGCGCAATTCCTTATCCTCCAGCCCCGCCCACAGCGCCATGGCGCCCTTGCCGAAGCGATCCTGAATACCGCGCAGGCTTTTTTGCAGGCGCGGCGAGGCGATGCCGACAGCAGCGGCGGTGCGGTAGGCTGAGGGCGGGGTCCTGCTCATCGCCTTTCTCCTTTAGCCCCGGCCAGGACCTGGGCGATATGCAGCACTCTCACCTTTTCGCCACGCCGCGACAGGCGGCCGAGAATGTTCATCAGGCAGCTGATATCGCAGCCGACCACCGCCTCGGCGCCGGTGGCCAGGATGTTGGCGATTTTATCGTCGACCATGGCGGTGCTGATTTCCGGATAATTGACGCTGAAGGTACCGCCGAAGCCGCAGCAGGTGTCGCTGTCGGCCATCTCGAGCAGTTCCAGGCCGCGGACCTCGCCGAGCAGGAGCCGCGGTTGCCGGGAAATTCCCAGACCGCGGCTGAGGTGACAGGAATCATGATAGGTGACGGTGCCGGGGAATTCGGCCCTGACATCGGTTATGCCCAGGACATCGACCAGGTATTCGGTAAACTCAAAGGTCCGGGCGCCGATCGCCCGGGCCCGCTCGGCCATGGTCGGGTCGTCCGCGAAAAGTTCCGGGTAGTGATGCCGGACCATATGGACGCAGGTGCCGGACGGGCAGACGATGGTTTCCGCGTCTTCGAAAATTTCGATGAAATGCCTGGCGGCCGCCGCCGCTTCCCGGCGATAGCCGCTGTTATAGGCGGGCTGCCCGCAACAGGTCTGGCCGCCCGGATAGGCGAGGGGAATGCCGAGGCGGTCGAAGACGGTGACCATCGCCGTCCCCGCCTCGGGAAACATGGTATCGACCAGGCATTGAATAAAGAGGGAAACGGTATTGCCGGACATGGGGCTCCTCGGGTAACATGAAGGTCAATAGGTTTGTGGTGTTTTCAGGAGAAGGTGTAACTTAATCGAAGAGAGGGAGAAAATGAAGAGAATTGTCTATCTGTTGCTGGCCGCCTTTGTGGCCGCGGCTGCCACGGCAAGTGCCGCCCCGGTCCGGATTTCCATCAGCCAGTTCGTCGAACATCCCGCCCTGAACGCGGTGCAGAAAGGGTTTAAAGATGACCTGCAGGAGCACGGGGTTGTCGTTGACTATAAGGATTACAATGCCAACGGTAATATGGGGACGGCCGGCCAGATCGCCACCCAGATCGCCTCCGAGGCTCCGGACCTGATCGTCGCCATCGCCACCCCGACCGCCCAGGCCTGTGCCAAGGCCTATGAGAAGGCCCCGCAGCTGGCCAAGACGCCGATGCTCTTTACCGCCATTACCGACCCCCTGGCCGCCGGTCTGGTCAAGGACTACCAGCATCCCGGCCCGAACATCACCGGCGTCTCCAACCAGATGCCGATGGATAAACATCTCGACATGCTCCGCCGCGTTCTCCCGAAACTGGCAACGCTCGGGGTTCTCTACAACAGCGGCGAGGTCAATTCGGTGTCGAATGTCAAACGGATCAAGGAAGCGGCGGTAAAAATGAATATCACCATCCTCGACGGTCCGGTGACCAACTCCGCCGATGTCTACCAGGCGGCCCAGGGCTTGGTCGGCAAGGTCGATGCCCTGTTTGTGCCAACCGACAATACCGTGGTCTCGGCCCTGGAAGCGGTGATCAAGGTCTGTGAGAAGACCCAGGTGCCGCTGTTCAGTGCCGATACCGATTCGGTGAAGCGGGGGACGATCGCCGCCATGGGCTTCGACTATTACCTGCACGGCAAACAGACCGGCGCCATGGCCAGAAGAATCCTCGCCGGCGCGAGGCCCGAGGATCTGCCGGTCGAATTCCAGGAAAACCTCGTCTTCCACGTCAATCCCAAGGCCGCCGAGCGGATGGGCATAACTCTCGACAAGGCGATCGTCGATTCCGCCGATACCCTGTACTAAAAAAATTCTAAAAAAATTGCCGGCGATTTCGCCGTTCCGACCGCGGTCCCGGGAGGTTGCCGGCATGTTTTCACCTGCCCGCGACGCTTCACCGGACGACTGGTTTAGCGCTGGGGGTAGGGTTTCTTCCACGCCTCCTGCTGCCGGCGATTGTAGTCGGCCAGGGCGTTGTAGAAGGCCCCGACCGCCAGTTCGGCGCAGTGATGATGGTCGGGGGCGAGGGTTTCCAGGTAGCGTATGACGTTTTCCGGGCAGAGCTGCCAGCCGTCGGTCAGGTTTCGCCCCTCCATCAAAAACGACACGGTGTTGCCGCAGGCGACGGTATGGGCGCAGCCGTCAACCTTGAAGGTGATCATCTGCAGTTGGGCACCGCGCACCGAGATATACATCTCGATGGTGTCGCCGCAATCGCCGACCCGCTTGCCGTAGCCATCGGGTTTTTCCAGGATGCCGTAGCGCTCGATCCTTGAAACCATTTCCTGAAAATGGCGGGAGTGTTCCTGAGCGGTTGGGGGTGCCGTCTTTTCCATCTCGTTCTTCACCGTCGCTCGGCCATGGGGATGAAGCCGCGCACCGTCCGGCCGGTATAGATCTGACGGGGGCGGGAGATCCGCTGCTTATGATCATGGAGCTCCTTCCAGTTGGCGATCCAGCCGGGCATCCGGCCGATGGCGAACATCACCGTATACATATCCAGCGGGATACCGATGGCCCGGAGCAGGATGCCGCTGTAAAAGTCGACATTGGGATACAGATTTCTGCTGATGAAATAGTCATCGGCCAGGGTCGCCTCCTCAAGCTGCAGGGCGATGTCGAGAAGCTGGTCGTCGAGGTGCAGAGCTTCGAGAACATCGTGCACCTGTTTTTTCAGGATCCGCGAACGGGGGTCAAAATTCTTGTAGACCCGGTGGCCGAAACCCATCAGCCTGAAAGGGTCGTTCTTGTCTTTGGCCTTGTCGACGTAATAGGCGGGGGAGTGTCCGGATTCCTTGATGTCGAGCAGCATATTGATGACCGCCGCATTGGCGCCGCCATGCAGCGGTCCCCACAGGGCGCAGACCCCGGCGGCCACCGAACTGAACAGGTTGGCGTGGGAGCTGCCGACCACCCGGACGGTGGAGGTCGAGCAATTCTGCTCATGATCGGCGTGGAGAACCAGAAAGAGATTGAGCGCCCGGTCGATGACCGGGGAGACCTCATATTCCTGATACGGGTCGGAAAACATCATGTGCAGGAAATTGCTGCAATAGCTCAGGTTGGGGTTGGGGTGATTGATCGGCTTGCCGGCGGCCATCCGGTAGGCGAAGGCGGCGATGGTTCGTACCTTGGAGAGGAGCAGCGAAGCGGTCCGGTCGAATTCGGCCCCGGTGGTGGGGACATTGAGGACCTCCGGGTGGAAGCAGGAGATGAGATTGAGCATCGCCGAGAGTATCGCCATTGGCGGCGCCGAGGTGGGAAAGCCGGAAAAATGGTGCTCAAGATTGGTGTGGATGGGGGCATGCTCCTTCAGTCTCGCCGAAAAGGTTTTGAGCTGGCTGGCGGTGGGCAGCTCTCCGTAGAGGACCAGATAGGCGGTTTCGACAAACGACGCCTTTTCGGCGATCTCTTCAATCGGATAGCCGCGGTAACGGAGGATGCCTTTATCGCCGTCGACGTAGGTAATGGAGGAATAGCAGGAGCCGGTATTGCCGAAACCGGGATCCATGGTGATGCAGCCGGTGGCGTCGCGAAGTTCCTGGATATCGATGCATTTTTCGTTTTCCGAACCTATGGTCACCGGAAAATCGTAGCTTGTCCCGTCAATGATCAGCGTTGCTTTATCACTCATAATATAAACTCCCAGGCGTTTTATTGGCTTTCATCCAATGAAGGGAATGACAATAGGCTATCTGCTGCTATAGAGAATGGTCCGGTCAACGGCGGCGGCGGACCGGGTGCCGGTGAGCACCATCGCCTGTTTCAACTCGCCCTGCAGCTGTTCGATAAAGCTTTCAACACCCGCCTGCCCTCCCCCGACCGCGGCGATCGAGAAAGGCCGGCCGATCATCACCGCCTCGGCGCCAAGGGCGAGGAGCTTGAGGATGTCGCCACCGGAGCGCACCCCGCCATCAACCAGGACGGTAATCCGCCCTTTCACCTTCTCGGCGATTGCCGGCAGAACCGTGGCGGTGGCCGGGGTATGATCGAGCACCCGGCCGCCGTGATTGGAAACAACAATCGCATCGGCTCCGGTCTGGACCGCGAGTTCCGCTTCATCGGGGGTCATTATTCCCTTGAGGATGAATTTCAGGCCGCTTCTGCCAATGATTTCAATCAGTTTTTCCAGCGGTTTCGGGGAAACCGGCCGACCCATCCGGCGCAGGGTAATGAGGCCGGCCGCATCGATGTCCATCCCCAGGGTATCGGTCCCGGTCTCTTTGGCGGCGGCCAGTTTCTCCATGAGTTCCTGGTCTTCCCAAGGTTTTATGAAGGGTATGCCATGTCCCTCGGCATCCTCGATGGCGGCAAAGCCCGACGTGTGGATAAACTCGGGAACGCCGTCGCCGGTGCAGCCGATTATCCCTTTGGCCCGGCAGCCGTTGATGATCGCCTTGATATACTCCTCTTCGGAAACACCACCGCCCATATTGAAGGATACCCCGCCAATGGGTGCGGCAAGCAGTGGCAGGGCGAGGTTTTTGCCAAGGATGTTGACGCTGGTATCGGGCTCGGTGACATCGTGGATCAGGCGCATGTTGAATGTGATATCAGCCAACGCTAAGACATTGCTGGTAAAAGAGGATCCGCTGCCGAGACCCCCCATCCCGGGGACTTCTCCGGCACAGGCCCGGCCATTGCAGACCGGGCACACCCGGCAGAAATTTTCCATGAGTTTTCTGGCGTTGCTGCGAATCTCTTTCATCCTGTTCTCCCTTGGTCTTCAGTGGGGCGGCGCGGTGGTGACCGGAAACATCTCGGGGCGTCTTGATGAGTACCGTCCGAAAGTGGAGATGTATTATAAAACCGGGCGATTGGCAAGCGATATTGTTGCCGGCGCGGGCGGGGCTGGTGATCGGGCTTTTTCCTGCCATCCGTGGTCCGCCAGCTGGAGCAAAA
>JBBRGP010000034.1:0-14110 GCA_038224105.1 Desulfobulbales bacterium
TCCTTCTTGATGGAACCGGGGTAAAACTCCTCGAGGCGGAGGTGGCGGGAGACGGCAGCCACAAGCTGCTGTGGGTCAGCGGGCCGTTGCAGAAATCCGATTTCGCCTCCTTTCTCTCCGAGGCCCTGGCGAGAATCTATCTCCAGGAACCGGACCATTTGCCCTGCGCCGGTTCCTGGCTGTATCAGATCTGCCGCGAGGAAAGTGCCGAGAACGGCTGGCTTAAATATGGGCAGGCCGGGCCGTTCACGGTCTGGCAGGTCTCGGTACCGGCGGCAGCCGCCGGGGTGGAACCCGTGGTCTACCATCAACCATGGCTGGGGGTGCGGATTATCCTTGAGCCGGCGGCTTTCGGCGGATGAACCACGGCACGAGCGGCAATCATCGCCGCCGGGACGGGCGCTGTCGCCATGCCGCCGGCGGTGGCTGCGTCATTTTCTCGCGAATGGCCGGGCTGTGCCAGCCTCGCACGGCCAGGAGCATGGGTTACCCGCGGCGTCAGCGAACAGGAGACGGTTGTGAACGAAAATAATTCCATGGTCGGGAGGCGGCAAGCCGCCGGTAAAGCGATTCTGCTCGTCCACCCCCTTGGCTACAGTGCCAAATCGGCGGGCGGGGACATCTCCCGGGTCGCCAATATCATGCCGCCCCTCGGGCTCGCCTCGATCTCGGCCTACCTCTCGAGTCACGGCCTTGACAACGATATCATCGATTGCTTTGCCCACCCCGATTCCGATGACCGCATCGTTGCCTACCTCCAGGACGAGAGGCCGCCTTTTATCGGTTTCTCATGTACCACCTCCAGTTTTTTTGACGGCGAACGGTTAGCGCGGCTGGCCAGGCGCACTCAGCCGGGAATCCGCATTGTCTTTGGCGGGGTGCATGTTTCCGCTCTGCGGCAACAGGTGCTCGATACCTACCCGAGTATCGACTACGTGGTGGTCGGGGAGGGCGAGGAGACTCTCCGGGAACTGCTGGCCACCCCGGAGGAGATGCGGTTCGGCATCGAAGGACTGGTGCTGCGCCGTCCGGACAGCCAGGTGATCTTCACCGGGCGGCGCAAAAAACTGCTCGATCTCGATACCCTGCCGTTTCCGGACTACCCCAAGCTGGCCGGCTATCCCGAGGCTTATACCCTGCCGATTTTCAATTACCCGAAGGCCCCGAACGGCAGCTGCCTGTCCAGCCGAGGCTGTCCCTATGCCTGCAGCTACTGCGACCGCTCGGTATTCGGCAGGAGTTTCCGCTTTAACTCAGCCGACTATCTTTATCGCCATGTCAGCTATCTGAATCGGACCTACCGCCTCCGCCATCTGAATTTTTATGACGACCAGTTCACCTTCAACCGCCAGCGGGTCGTTGATTTCTGCCGGATGGTCATCGACCGGCCGCTCGGGATGACCTTTAATTGCGCGGCCAGGGCAGAGCATCTCGATTTTGAACTGCTGCAACTGATGAAGGCGGCCGGCTGCTGGATGATCAGTCTGGGTATTGAAACCGGGGACGAGGCCTTGCTGGCCGCCCATCGCCAGAACCCCGATCTGAAGATGATGCGGGAAAAAATCATCCTGATCAAGAAAGCGGGGATCCGGGTCAAAGGCCTGCTGATGATGGGCCTGCCCGGCGAAACCGAGGCAAGCATTAAAAAGAGTAAGGATTACGTATACTCCCTGCCCATCGATGATTTCAACCTGGCCAAGTTTACCCCCTTTCCCGGCTCGCCGGTCTATAGGCAGATTAAAGAGGCCGGGGAGGGTATGGGGACCTTCCACGAAGACTGGGAAAAAATGGACTGCATGCGCTTCCAGTTTATCCCCCGGGGGATAGACCAGGCGAGGATGGAGGCATTGTTTATCGATTTTTACCGCAGCCATTTTCAGCGGCCGCGGGTAATCTTTGGCTATGTGACGATGCTCTGGAAATCGCCCGACAGCTGGCGGCGTTTCTTGGGCAATCTCTCCGCTTTCATCAAATTTGTCTTCACCAATAAAAGAATCAGTGGCGAGGAGTGATGGGCGGCGGCATGCCGGGGAGGAACCGACCTTGCTACTTCCGCCGCTCGACGCCGACCCGCTGACCGATCACCGACCGCACCACATAACGCTCCTGGCCGAGGAGGTGCGGATTCCAGGTGCACCTTAACTGGATATCCCGGCCGACGGCGATTTTCACGGCATCACGAAAGGCTATTTCGAACCCGGCGCCTTCCGGAGAAATGTCGGAGAGGTCCACCGCCAGTTCCCTGCCGTCGGCGGTCCTTGCCAGGATCTTGCCGCTCTGCAGCTGTCTTGGCGCATGGCGCCGGTTGAAAACGCACCGGGTCGATTCCCCGCATTTGGCGCAGCGCACCGATCTCATTCGAACTCCGGGGGCAACGGCAAACATTCTCGTGCCCTGACAGGCATGGCACTTAAAGAGCATTCTGCCGTTTTCAACACGAAAGGTCCTGGTTCTGGCCATGGCGTTTACCTCTCCTGGTAATGGGCGTTGATGGTTTCGGTGACCGGCATTTGCTTACAGGTACAGCATTTCGGCAGTTTTTTCAAGCAAGGGACCTGCTGCTCCCGATTGTCCGGAAAAGAGCGGTTCCGCCCTGTGCCAGCCATCATCCGCCCGGCTGGGAGAGGTCTTTCCCTCGTTGGCAGTACGAGGCCATTTCTTCCGCCGGTACCAGCCGCCCGCCGGTTCCCCAAACCATATGGGTCGCCTCGGCCATTGCGCGGTCGAGGCCGTGTTCCTTCAGGTAGATGCTGGCCTGCTCCAGCCGCGGTGGTCCGGCCATTCCGGCCAGGGCCGAGGGTTCTAGGCGGATTTCTTCACTTTCGGCGAGGAGCGCCAGGAGGCGGAACAGTTCCTCGTCGGCGACGGTGAAAACTCCGTCGATCAGCGGCGCCATGGTCCGGCCGATGAAGCCGGAGGGGCGGCCGACCGCCAGGCCGTCGGCGGCGGTTATATTGTTCAGGCCGAAATCCCGGACCGAAACCCGGCTGTGGAGGCCGGAGGAGAGGCCGAGGAGCATGGCCGGCGAATGGGTCGGTTCGGCAAAAAAGCAGTGGACGTGGTCACCGAACAGCTGTTTGAGCCCGAAGGTGATGCCGCCGGGACCGCCGCCGACTCCGCAGGGGAGATAGACAAAGAGCGGATGGTCGGCATCGACCGGGATGGCCAGTTCGTCAAGTTGCTCCATTACACGCCGTCCGGCCACCGCATAGCCGAGAAAGAGATCGGCGGAATTTTCGTCGTCGATGAAGTGGCAATGCGGGTCCGCCGCCGCCTGTCTTCGTCCCTCCGCCACCGCCTGGCTGTAATCGGCCTGGTATTCGACGACTTGAACCCCGAGGCGGCGCAGCAACGCCTTTTTCCACGGCCGGGCTGCGGCGGCCATATGGACGGCTACCTGAAAGCCGAACCGGGCTCCGACGATACCGACCGCCAAGCCGAGGTTGCCGGTGGAGCCGACCGCCAGCCGGTGGCCGGCAAAGACCGCCCGCGCCCGCTTCCCGAGGAGGACGGCGGTGTCGTCGCCCGGTTGCAGGAGCCGGTGGGTCAGGGCGATTTGTTCGGCATATTTGATCACCTCGTAGATCCCGCCCCGCCCCTTCACCGAGCCGGCGATGGGCAGCAGGTGATCGCATTTCAGCAGCAACCTTCCTTCGAGCCGCACCCCGTACTTTTGCGCCAGGGCCGTCCGCATGCCGGAAATCGAGCGGAGCGGCGATTCGAGCCGGCCGCTGGCCGCCCGGGTCTCCGGGAAGGCGGCGGCAAAAAACGGCCGAAACCGGTCGAACCGGTCCGCCGCCGTGTCGATGTCTTTTTGGGTGAAGCCGGTTTCGCCGAGGGCAAGCCGGCTCTCCTTCGTCCCCGGGTTGAACCAAATGACCTCCCGGTAGGCGAGGAGCTGGTCAAGGAGAGAAAAGGTCATCTTTAGCCTCGTTCATGAAGAGGATGCGGTTCAGGGCGGTTTCGTCGACACTCTTCCATGATGTTCGAGGCCAGGCCGAAACTCTCGGCGGCCTTGATGCCCAGACCGGCGCCCATGATGACGATGCCGGTTTTTTTGATATAGAGCTCCGGCCGGGCCGCCTCCTTCATCAGGTTGGCGAGGGCCGGGAAGAAGTTGCCGATGATCAGGCCGAGAAGGAGGGCAATGATGAATCCGAACTCGACGGTCATAATCATCGCCCAGGGGATTTTGATTTTTGCTACCTGCTCTTTGGTCGCGGCGATGTAGGCGTAATGGCCGAGCAGCCAGCAGTGTTGAGGCAATGGCAATGGATAAAGAACAGTCAGTAAAAGGACAAAAACACTGTTTTATCTTACCATAATTCATGAAAATAATAAATAAATTCGAAAGTCTTTACTGGAAATACTGGCTCCGCGCCGAGGCCAAACAGCCGCGCTCGACCGCTCTTCCCGAGGTAATCTTGATTTCTTGGGCCAGGCCGGGTATGTATTCTCCCTCAAGAAGGCGCTTTTCCGCCACGGGCGCTGCTATTGCGGCGTCGCTCGTGTCGGTTGGTGCCACCTGCTGGCCTTCGTCCATGAGATCAAAGCCAACGGGCTCGAGTATCTCTTTCCGCTGTTCCGCGGCGAACTGGACCGATTGCGGCATTGATCGATATCGGCATTGACCGCCGCCGTTCCGGCAAGCTGACAAGGAATATTGAAAAAGCCAGGTCGGTATGATACGGTCGATCGGCATTACCGTCAGGCAATCATTTGAGATTTGCTGGCGACCATCCACCCGGAGGCCGCCAGGAACGATTTTGTGGAGAAGGAAAATGAAGTTTTTTCGAAAAATTTTACCCGTTGTCCTGCTTTTTCTTGCCGCTTTGCTCTCTTCATGCGCCGATAATTTACCCCAGGATATACCCAAAACCTATACCGCGCCGAGTGAGTACACCTTTGCCGTGCCCTACGATAAAGCCTGGAAGGGGTCGGTCCGGGCGGTTTCCGAAGAAGACCGGGTAAAAATCCTTGAAACGGAAAGCGGACTGATTGTCACCGAATACAGTGTCGTCAATAAACCGATGCTGCCGATGCTGGAAGTTTCCCCGTTCGTCAGGGTCTATAAAAACAGCTACTCGGTCAATCTCAACGAGGTGTCGCCCGGCCAGACGACCATCAGAGTCCAGTCGAACCTGAGAATCGAACAATTCGCGGCCTGCAATCGGGAGGGGGAGGTCGCCTGGTTCGAGGCGTCGCTGCGCCAGGCTCTCTTTCGGAAAATCTGCAACAATCTCTATCTCGACACGATGAAATGTCTGACCCTTTTTCCCGATTGCCACAGTGTCGCCTACAGCTGCCCGGAGCCGCCGCGAGCGATCGCGTCAGCCCCGCCCGCCGCAACGAAAGCGGTCGCGCCGCCGGCGGCCAAATCACCCGAGATCTCGGTCAGGCAGGTGCAGCAGGCCCTGGTCAACGCCGGCTATCAATCCGGACCGATAGACGGGCAGATGGGCAGCAAAACCCGCCTGGCAATTCTCCGCTTTCAAAAAGAAAACGGTATCGACGGCGAAGGGTATATCAACGCTGCAACTCTGGCAGCCTTAGGGTTGTAGCGGCAGCTCGAGATCGTGGATGCCATCGGCGAAGGAGAAGAACCGGACATGGGGAAGGTTGCTTTTGAAATAGGCGATATTCGTTTCGGTCATCGCGCGAAATGACGATTGGTCTCCTGACAGACAAAGAACAGGGGTTTTGACTGCCTGGCTTCTTCCGTGAAATTTTCGGCGTTGTTCCCGGGGGAATTTACCGGGTCGGTCCGTCGCCAAACGGTTTATCACCGGCGGCGAGGTCTCGGAGGGCACCCTGAACCGGGTGGAGGCGGTCATCCGGGCCTTCGACCCCTGCCTGAGCTGCTCCACCCATGCCCTGGGGAGGATGGCGCTGACCGTCAGGGTCCAGAGGCCCGATGGCACACTGATCAGCGAAATCGAGCGGGGCTGAGCCGGCCTGTTGCGCCTCACTCCCGCAGTCGCCCTGACCCTGAAGTGACGGCCAGCAGCCTTTCGGCAAGAAGAGCGGAGACAAAGTTGATCACGACATCGCGGATATCGCCGACCCGATTGGGGCGCCAGGCCTGAATGAGCTCATCGCCGATGCCGGCCAGGGTCACCAGCCCGATCATCAGCAGGCTTCGGGAAACGGTCTCGAGCCGCTCCGGCAGAGCCCTGGCTACGAAAAATGTCAGCAGCCCGTATTGCAGGAGGTGCAGCCGCTCCTCCGGCATGCGCAGGTACCACAACGCCAGACCGTAGCCGGCGAGGAGCAGGGCGAGCGACGGAAGCCGGTAACCCCGGATGGGTGGCCGGCGAAGGTACAGCAGGCCGCAAAGGAGAATAAGGAGGCCGCCGGTCACCGCCAGACTCAGGTGGGTGCCGGCCGCCTGCCGGCACTGGCTGGCAAGCTGCCGCAGCCATCCCGAGCCGGCATACATGGCAACGGTGTACGTAATCGCGGCGGTAATGAAAAATACTCTTTCCGACAGTCCCCGACCCGTTTCGTTCATCGAAATTTCACGTAAGGTCTCAATCCGAAATCCGGATTTCCATGCCTGTGTATCCGGGGGTGCAGTTGAAGAGGATCCGTTGACCTTCGGCCTCGATCCACAGGGCGAAGCCATGCTCGGCGACAAAACCCGGAGCCGCTTCATTATCAACGACAATTTTCAGAGTGAGGGGCGTATCGGCCATAATTTCCTCATGGTATGAAGGTGGCATTGCTTGACAAAATCAGCTGACCTTGTGACTGTAGCACAGAAGGACAGTAATTCAATCCCCGATCGCTGGCGGGAGGATAAATCAGGGATGATCGTTGGACAGGCTCCCGGCAGCTGGTGTATGATGATCGCCGGGCGACAAAATCTTGGCGGGGCACCGGAGGGGAGAGTCGTGTCGGCAGTTCCTGACAGCACCCGCCGGTACGGGAAGTGTAAAAAGAAGGCATGTGGAGCAGACGATGAAATGGATGCAGTTTTTTACCCCGGTCTCTTCCATTACCTGGGAAGAGGCGAGTAGTCTGGTTGCCGGGAATCCCGGTGGTGATATTCTTCTTCTCGATGTCCGGCAACCCCATGAGTATGCCGGCGGTCATCTGCCGGGGGCGAAACTGCTGCCGCTCGGCGAAATGGAACGGCGTCTCCCCGAACTCTCCGGAGATAAACAGATCATTATTTACTGAGCCAGCGGCGGGCGCAGCCGGGTTGCTGCGCAGCTGCTCGCTGGCAAAGGATTCACCAAAACCCATAACCTGACCGGAGGAATCAAGGCCTGGGGCAAGGAGGTCGCCGTCGGGACCGAGGAAACCGGACTGCACCTGTTCGCGACCGCGGCCGGGGCGGAGCAGGCGGTCATCATCGGCTTTGGCCTGGAAATGGGATTGCGGGACTTTTATCTGACCATGCAGGAACGGGTGGCAAGACCGGCGACCAAGGCCCTGTTCGGTAAACTCGCCGCTATCGAAATCCTGCATCAGGAGCAGCTGGTCCTGATGTATGCGAAAATTACCGGAACCATTCTTTCAGTCTCCGACTTCGCGGTGAAAATTGCCGAACCGGCGATGGAGGGCGGACTGACCACCGAAGAATATCTGCGGCTTTATAAGACCGATCTCGATTCGGAACAGGAGATACTGGCCCTGGCCCTGGCGATCGAGGCGCAGGCCCTCGATCTCTACCTGCGGACGGCCAGTACCAGCGCCGACGACGGGCAAAGGCGGGTGCTCCTGCAAATTGCCGAGGAAGAACGGAGCCATATCGCCAGGCTCAGCCACTATCTCGATCACCAGCAGGAGCCACTATGAACAAACGGCTGCTTCTCATCGGCGGTGGCCATGCCCACATGGTCACCCTCACCAAACTGAGAAACTTTAACGACAAGGGTTTTGGGGTGACGGTCATTCAGCCGTCGGAATACCACTACTACAGCGGGATGGGGCCGGGCATGCTGGGCGGGACCTACCGGCCGGAGGAGATCCGCTTTGCCACCCGCCGGCAGGTCGAGGCGCATGGCGGTCGCTTCATTCTCGGCAAGGCCTACCGGATCGATCCCCATAAGCAGGTGGTCCTCCTCGAGGGCAGCGAGGAGGAGGTCCCCTATGACGTGCTGTCCTGTAACGCCGGTTCCTCCGTGCCGCGGGGACTGCTTGGCGGCGATTTCCCCAACGTGTTTACGGCAAAACCCATCGAAGAACTGCTGCGGGCAAGGCACATGATCGTCGAACGGGCACGGGCGGGCCGGATTACCGTCGCGGTCATTGGCAGCGGGCCGTCGGCGATCGAGATCGCCGGTAATGTCCATCAGCTGTGCCGGCGCGAGGCGGTGACAATGCCGAGGATTCAACTGTTTGCCGGCCGCCATTTCTTGGCCGGCCGGCCGGCCAAGGTCGGCCGGCTGGTCAGGATGCTCCTTGTCCGCAAAGGGATCGAGATCATCGAGGCCGGACATGTTCGGCTGCCCGCCGGCGACCGGGTGGTCCTGGAAGGCGGGCAGGAGTTCCCGGCCGACATCATCTTCCCGGCGGTCGGGGTCAGGCCGTCTCCGATTTTTGCCCGCTCCGGCCTGCCGATCGGCCCCGACGGCGGCCTTCAGGTCAACGAATACCTGCAGTCGATCCGCTATCAAAACATCTTTGGCGGCGGGGACTGCATCCATTTTGCACCGGCCCCTCTGGATAAGGTCGGGGTCTATGCGGTCCGCCAGAATCCGGTGCTGTACCACAACCTGATGGCCGGTCTGACGGGCGGCCGGCTGGAAAAATTCTCGCCGGGGGGCAGTTATCTGCTCATTTACAATCTGGGCGACGGCGAAGGCGTGCTTGCCAAATGGTCCTTCGTCTTTGCCGGGAAACTGGCCTTTGTCGTCAAGGACCACATTGATCGCCGGTTTATCCGGACGTTTCAGGAAACAAGCGAGGAGTGAGCGGTCGGTACGCCCTGGTACGAAGAGATCGGCCGCACTTTTCTGTCCTTGATCTTCCTGGCATTATCCCTTAAAAAGGGGGTTGCAACTCGGTTCAGACCGGTTTATCTGGTTGTTATTCGTGGCGGAAAGGAATTACCAGGGTCGAGGTCTGGAAAATGAATTTTTGAGAGGGGTGGGGTCAGGCTTATGGCGGTATGGCGGAGAGGCACGCGGGAATGCCGGGTATGGCCCAAAACGGTTAAAACAAGATGGTGTGGTCGAGCCACTACGGGAAAGGTTGAGGTGCAGCTATGAGTAACTGGGAGTGCGGGGTTTGCGGGTATATCCACAAGGAAGATGGACCACCGGAAAAATGCCCGGTGTGTGAGGCACCCGCCAAGATGTTTACGGCGGTCGGCGAGGAGGAAAAGGAGGCTGTTGCCCCGCCGGCGGCGACCGAGACGAGATGGCGGTGCACGGTCTGCGGCTATATCCATATCGGCAAGGAACCGCCGGCCAAATGTCCGGTCTGCGCCGCCCCGGCCAACCTGTTCGTGGAAATCGATGCGCAGGGCAAGACAATCGGCGAAGCCAGCGGAGTGGCGGCTGAACCGGCGATGGCCGCTTTGGGTGAGAAAAAGACCAAGGCATCGCGCTCCTTCGGCAATCGTCTGGCCGATCTGGTGCTGAAGCTGCATCTCCATCCGATCAGCGCCCACTTCCCGAACGGGATACTGCCGGCGGTAGTGATCTTTCTCGGCATCTCGGTGTACTTTAATATTGTCAGCCTGGAGACGGCCGCCTACTACAATCTGATCTTTGTCCTGCTGATGCTGCCGGTGGTCCTGCTGACTGGGTATATCGAGTGGCAGAAACGCTATAAAGGCATCAAGACCGCTATTTTCATTACCAAAATCCTCTGCGGTCTGGTGGTCCTCGGCACCACCAATGTTCTGGTGTTCTGGCGGCTCATCGATCCCGGGGTGGCGGCCGAGGCCTCGCCCTCGCGGATGATCTATCTCGGTATTGCCGCCGCCATGCTCGGGGCGGTGGCTCTTGCTGGCAATCTCGGCGGCAAACTGGTGTTCGGATCTCGGGGCTGAATCTCAATGGGCCGGGACAGCAGCCGCCGCCCCGGCCCGGCACCGCCGGTCGCCCTTTCTTTCCCTCACTATTCCGGCAGGAAGGGAGTGATATCCTTTTCGTAGCGGTTTTTCACCTTGAAGCCTTTGGCGTTCAGGGCGGCCGTGGCCTTGCCGCCATCCTGGCTGGCGACCCTGATGACCATCTGGGTTACCCCCTGATATTGGCTCTCCGGCCAGCAGAAGATGCTCTGGATATTTATCCCTTCACTTTTCAAGGTATCTGCCACTTCGGCCAGTTTGCCCATGCTGTCCCGCACATAGAAGCTGAGACGGACACTGTCATCACTTATCCCGATGGCCTGGAGAAGGACCGCCATGACATCGGAGCTGGTGATTATCCCGACCAGTTCTCCTTCTTCCATCACCGGCAGGGCGCTGATCCGGTGCTGCTGCATGACGAGGGCCGCCCGCTCGATGGTGGTGCTGGTCGGCACGGTTACCACCGTCTTGATCATGATCATTGAGACCAGGACCTTCTGGAGCAGGTAGTTGAGTTCGTGGGTGGACAGGGAGGTGGCGGGGGAGGCCCAGTTCTGCTTGAGATCACGGTCGGAGACGATACCGACGAGTTTTTTCTTGTCGTCGACAACCAGGAGATGATCGATCTGTTTCTTCTCGATCAGGTCGCGCGCCTGCACCAGGGTGGTCTTGGGCGATACGGTGATAAGGTCAGTGTGCATGATTCGGTCGATATACATGGTGGTCTCATCCTCTGTTTTTAAAAATAGGAGTCCGGAAACGGGTGGTCCGGGGGATTGTTCCATGAAATAAAACGAATTTTCCGGGTCAGCCCTCTATTATAGAGTGCGCAGTCAAGTTGTCAAAAGAAAGACGACGCTTCCCCTGGGAAAAGAACGAGGAACAAAAGGGTAAATGCCGTGGCTAACTGTTGACGGCGCTGGCGGAGTGTGGTTTTCTTCGACGTGAAAAAAACCTTGCCGGAGGGCTTGGTTTCAGAGTAGCTTGGCTCACCCGTTGCGAGCTCGCCGTTCTCTTTCGCTCCCCTTTTTTCAGGCAACGGGCGGTGGAGTCGATGCTCCCCGGCCGCAGGTATTATTTCTATCAGGAGAGATTGTGACAAAGATGAATAAAAACGCCCTGTGGATGTCCGGCAACGAGGCCATTGCCCTCGGGGCCTATGAAGCCGGGGTGAAGGTCGCTTCCGGCTACCCCGGAACCCCCTCGACGGAGATCATGGAAAACCTTTCGGGCTACGAAGGGGTCTATACCGAATGGGCGCCCAACGAGAAGGTTGGCCTGGAAGTGGCGATCGGCGCCTCCTTTGCCGGAGTGAGGGCGATGGCGACGATGAAGCACGTCGGGGTCAATGTCGCCGCCGATCCGCTGTTTACCGCTTCCTATACCGGGGTCTGCGGCGGGCTGGTGCTGGTCAGCGCCGACGATCCGGAGATGCACTCCTCCCAGAACGAGCAGGATAACCGCAACTATGCCTTCGCCGCCAAGGTGCCGATGCTCGAACCGGCCGACCCGAGCGAGGCCAAAGAGATGGTGAAGCTGGCCTTCGAACTGAGCGAGGACCTCGATACCCCGGTCATGCTCCGCATTACCACCCGGGTGGCCCACGTCAAAGGGGTGGTCGCGGCCGGCGACCACCGGACTTCCCGAGCCGTCTGCGGCATCAATAAAATGCCCGGCAAGATGGTCATGCTGCCGGCCCTCGCCCGGCAGCGCCGGGTGGTGGTCGAGGAGCGGATGCAGAGATGCCGGGAGCTTGCCGAGACGGCGGAATTCAACCGCATCGAAGCGGGTGATACCCGGCGGGGCTTCATCACCGCCGGCGTCTCCTACCTCTACGTCAAGGAGGCCTTTCCCGAGGCGGCGGTGCTGAAACTCGGGATGTGCTGGCCCCTGCCGGAACAAAAGATCCGCGAATTCGCGGCGATGGTCGAAGAGCTGATCATCGTTGAGGAACTCGACCCGTTTCTTGAAACCCACATCAAGGCCATGGGCATTCTCTGCCACGGCAAGGACCGCATTCCCAATCAGGGTGAGCTCAATACCGCCATCGTCCGCCAGGCGATTTCTCCCGGCTCCGGCCCGGAGCTGTTCGCCCCGGTGGAACTGCCGCACCGGCCGCCGAATATGTGCGCGGGCTGCCCGCACCGGGGGATCTTCTTCAATCTTTCCCGAATGAAGGTCTTCGTCTCCGGCGATATCGGCTGTTATACCCTCGGCTTTCTTCCCCCTTTATCGGCCATGGATGCCTGCGTCTGTATGGGTGCCTCGGTGCCGATAGCCCACGGCATGGCCAAGGCCCTGGGCGAGGAGGGATACAATAAGATCGTCTCGGTGATCGGCGATTCGACCTTCATCCACTCCGGAATCACCGGCCTGATCAACACCGTCTACAACGACTCCGCCGCGACCCTGATCATCCTCGATAACCGGATTACCGGGATGACCGGCCAGCAGCACAACCCGGCGAGCGGCTATACGATCAAAGGCGAGCCGGCCAGCTGTCTGGACCTTGAGGCCCTGTGCCGGGCGGTCGGGGTAAAACACGTCTATACGGTCAATCCCCACGATGTCGTCGAAACCCGCAAGATTCTGAAAGAAGCGGTGGAGCTGCGCGAGCCGTCGGTGGTGATCTCCCGGGCACCCTGCGTCCTGCTCCCGGAAATGAAGGCGCGCCAGCCGGTCTCCTACTTCACCAACCAGGCCAACTGCGTCGGCTGTATGTCGTGCATCCGCCTCGGCTGTCCGGCGATCAGCTGGACGACTTTTGCCGAGGGCGAGGCCGAAGCCTGCGGTTATCGGAGCAGTCAGAAGGGGGTTTCGAAGATCGATGAAATCCTCTGTAACGACTGCGGCCAGTGCGCTTCTCTGTGTAAATTCAACGCCATCACCCGCGGAGAGGGAAAAAAATGAACGAAAAAGGCAATATCCTCTTTTCCGGAGTGGGCGGCCAGGGAATTCTCCTGGCCAGTGAAATAACGGTCTACAGCCTGCTGGCGGCGGGCTATGATGCCAAAAAGAGCGAGGTGCACGGCATGGCCCAGCGCGGTGGCTCGGTCACCGCCCAGCTGCGCTATGGCCAAAAGGTCTATTCGCCGCTCATCGAACCGGGCTGTGTCGATATCCAGGTGGCCTTCGAAATGATGGAGGCGGTCCGCTATCTCCCCTTTCTCCATAAGGGCAGCAAGGTGGTGGTCAATACCCAGAGAATCCTGCCGCCCTCGGTGGCGACCGGCAAGGCCTTCTATCCGGACCGGGTCCTTGACCATCTCACCAGCCGGGAGATCGTCGTCGTGCCGGTCGACGCCTTCGACCTGGCCCGCGCCGTCGGCGAAGTAAGAACCGCCAACGTCGTCATGGTCGGAGCTCTGTCGGCCTTTTTACCGGTTGACCCGGAAAGATATGAAGAGGTAATCCGCGCCCGGGTGCCGGAGCGCTTCCGGGAAGTCAATCTGCAGGCCTTTGCCGCGGGTCGAAATATCAGCAAATAAGTGAGGGGAGAAGCCATGTCGGTTATCTATTGGGAAGAGGAAATGGAGACGCTGCCCCGGGTCGGTCTGGAGTCCATCCAGCTGCGCCGACTCCAGCATCTGGTCGCCCGGGTCTACCGGACGGTTGCACCCTATCGCCGCAAGATGGAAGAGGCCGGAGTCAGGCCGGAGGACATCCAGTCGCTGGCCGATCTGGCTCGGTTGCCCTTTACGGTGAAAGACGACCTGCGCGACAACTATCCCTTTGGCCTGTTCACCGTGCCGATGGAGGAGGTGGTGCGGGTCCACGCCTCCTCCGGGACCACCGGCAAACCGACCGTCGTCGGTTATACCGCCAAGGATATCAAAACCTGGTCGAACGTCATGGCCAGAGCCCTGTGCTGTGCCGGGGCGACCAAGGGCGATATGATTCATAACGCCTACGGCTACGGCCTCTTCACCGGCGGTCTCGGCGCCCACTACGGCATCGAGCGGCTGGGGGCCACCGCCATCCCGGTGTCCGGCGGCAACTCCAAGCGGCAGATCAACATCATGCGCGATTTCGGCTCTACGGTGCTGCTGTCGACACCCTCCTATGCCCTCAACCTCGCCGACG
>JBBRGP010000035.1:0-13834 GCA_038224105.1 Desulfobulbales bacterium
GACCTTGAAAAACGGCAATTTTTTCTGCCCCACATGAATGAGCTTGCCGGTCTTCGGATTTCGGCCTTCATAGGCCTGGTACTGTTTGACCACGAAGCTTCCGAAGCCTCGTATCTCGATGGATTCGCCGCGACACAGGGAGTCTGTCATGGTCGCAAGGAGTGTGTCGACGATGGCAACCGCTTCGTGTACCGGTACCTTGAGATCGCTGGCAAGAGCATCGATCAGATCAGACTTATTCATGGAGAGCTCCGTAAGTATCAATAATGATTAGCTTTGTCGCTGAGAACAATTTTTGCGCATGTCTCCCCCCAAGGGTGCAGAAATGGGTATCCTTCGTCGGGATAAGCACGATCCGTTAAAAGACATTACCTCTTGCTGGTTCGTAACGTCAAGAAGTGATTGAAAAATATGCGTAGTTCGAAACTCTCTCCGCCTGCCATCAGTCCTGCTTGGCTGTTGCCAGCCCCAGGGGCTGGAGAATCTGATGGTTGAACCGACTGATGATCAGCCCATCCGGGTCCTTATCAATCCTTTGGGCGATCGCGGTAATCCGCTCTGCCACCCGCTGATTTCTCTCCCAGCAGGTGCTTCGCGCCCGTTCAATATACTGCCAGTCCCGGTCGACAAGAAACTGCTGCCAGGCTTTAATTACCTCCGGGAAGAGTCTTTCCCGGAGACCGTCGAGAAAAGAGAGATAAAAACCAAGAGACGCTTCCCGCCGGTCCCTGACAATATAAGATAAAAGACCGTGCGGGTGGGTATCGGCAAGGATATCCTTCACCGCCCGGCCGACATGTTCGACGACCGTCCCGGGGAAATGGCCGACAATCGCCTGAAGCGTCCCGGAGGTGAAGGTCGTTTCCAGAATCTCGCCGATTTCATGGTAGATGAACAGGTTCATCTCCTCGTCAACGACATTGTCCAGGGCGGATTTAAGGCGCTCCTGGTCAAGGGCACCGTTATTAAACACACCGTAGGGCTGCAAGGCTTGCTGCAAAGAGTTTCTGCAGGAGCGCACCTCCTGGATCTGGTCCCAGAAAAAGAAGCGGAGGGCTTCCCGGCGGATTATAATCAATCCATCCTGAACCATGGCAAAGGGACTGGCCATTTCTCTTGCCAGTTCCTTGCCTAAAATGAGAATGGGACAGCCCTCACTGCTCCGCCCTTCGATTTTTTCGGCGAGAAAAAAGACGGTTTTCATCGATCGTCCGTAGCCGGCGCCATAGACAACCTGGTGGTCGTGCAGCGCGGAATTGATCTCCTCGAGGTCCAGCGGATCCAGGGTTTTTCCGGAGATTGAGAGGGGACGAAACGACTCCCCCGCGATCGTTGCCCAGCCATTTTCCTTTGCCTCGATCCAGTTGAGAAGGTCGGCGGGCACTGGCTCCTCCCAGGGTTGCAACTGATTTTCCCACTTATAGAGGTTGCGCAGTTTCAAGATCATGGTACACATCGAATAAATACCATGATCCCGAGCATCGGAAATATCGCAGTTATGCCGAATATCTTGTATCAATGGAGAACTTTCAGGAATCGGCGGCATGGTTGGTTTCATGAAATATCCGGGTGTAATTTATTTTGGAATGATATCAAGGAACTGGGCAGGACAGTGGGTCCCGCTCCTTTTCAATAATCACAGTAAGAGTATAGGCATGAAACCGCTGATCGGTATCACCACCTATTTTGTTTCCGACGAAGAACTGGAAGGTCGGAGAGTACGTGGAGCGCACGGACAGGACATGCTGATGTCCAATCTCGATTACGCCCGCAGTGTCCATGCAGGGGGCGGAATCCCGGTGGCATTGCCGACCTTGAGCGATACCAAGGCGGCGGCGGATCTGATAGAACGATTGGACGGCCTGCTGCTCGCCGGGGGGGAGGATCTGGCGCCGGCCCTGTTCAGGCAGGAAGCGCAACCCGGACTGGGCATCGTCATCGAGCGTCGCGACCGGTATGAGTGGGCGCTCCTTGAGGCGGCGCTGGTCAGGGGTATCCCGGTCCTTGGGATCTGCCGGGGCTTTCAGCTGCTGAACGTCTACTTCGGCGGCACCCTGCACCAGGATCTGGCGGCTTACTATAATCCCGAGGTAGCCCACAACAGCGGCGGCCTGGGGCGGGAGGCCCTGGTCCATGAAGTGCTGCTCACCGAGGGGACCATTCTCAGCTCCTGCTACGGCGTCAAGACTCTCCGGGTCAATAGCCTGCACCACCAGGGGGTCGATGTGCTGGCGGCGGCCCTGGTCCCGGCGGCGCTGACCCGGGAAGGTCTGGTCGAGGGCTTCCAGCATCGCACGATCGGCAATGTCTTCGGGGTTCAGTGGCACCCGGAAATGCTGGCCGAACGCTATGCCGTCCATCGCAACCTGTTTCGCTACTTTGTCGAGAAAGCCGAAGACCGGTATGAGCGCAACAGCTGATCGGCCGCCACCAGAAATGAGGTGACACACCCAATCCGGAATATTCATGGCACCACATCGCCTCTGCGGCTGCCGTTGGAGAGGAGTTGGCAGCTGAGTTCCGGACAGGCCGGTTATTCGAACTGCACCGTGCCATAACGGTTCATCTGCCCCGTTATCCAAGCAATCCGGCGTCTCATATAGGGATCCGGCTGGCTGGCGCTGTATTTCCGGGGATTGGGTAAAATCGCGGCGATGGCGGCGGCCTGGCCCCTGGAGAGGTTGAGAGCGCCGGTCTTGAAATAATGGCGAGACGCGGCTTCAGCGCCGTAAATGCCGTTGCCCATCTCGATGCTGTTCAGATACACCTCGAGAATGCGTTTCTTACTCCAGCAAAATTCGATGAGAACGGTGAAATATGCTTCGAGACCTTTGCGAACCCAGCTGCGACTAGGATAGAGAAAGACATTTTTGGCGGTTTGCTGGGAAATGGTACTGGCCCCGGGCAGCCGTTTGCTCCCCCGGTCCGCATTCGCGAGTGAAGCTTCTATCGCCTTGAAATCGAAACCGAAATGCTTCATAAAACTCTGGTCTTCACTGCAGATTACGGCGAGCAGCAGATTCTTGGAAATTGCCTCAATCGAAACCCACTGGTGCTGCAATTGAAGATTTTTGCCTTCAGTGAGCTGTTCGGCACTGCGCAGCAACATCAAAGGGGTGATATAAACCGGCACGAATCGGAACAGAATTACTAAAAATAACGATAAGCCGACCACTCCCACGGCGGATTTCCATAAAAATCGCACGAGTGTCTGGCTCAGCCTTTTTCCCATGGGCGCCTTCAGGAGGGGAAGATTGGTGATTGATATAAAAACCTGGCGGCTATGAGCCGGAGTTTCGGATCAAATAAGGGAGAGCCGTTTGTGCTGCCGGTAGCCAATAGCCGCGGTCCCGGGCCGCCGCTCAACCCCCTTCCTTCCAGCCACCGCCCAGCACTTTGTACAGATCGACCTCGTTGACCAATTGCGCCAGGCGCAGAGAGACATAGCCCTGTCTGGCGGCATAGAGCGACCGTTGGGCGTCGAGCAGGGTAAGTGAGCTGTCCAAACCTTCCTGGTAGCGGTCCCGGGCCATTGTGTTGTAGTCCTGATTGGCCTGGAGGTTGGCCTTTTGGGCGGAAAGCTGTTCCTGGTAGGTATCCCGGGCGATCAGAGCGTCCGCCACCTCGCGGAAGGCGGTCTGGATGGCTTCTTCGTAGCCGGCGATGGCGATATCCCGGCGAATGGCGGCGATATCAAGCTGAGCTGCCAACCTTCCTGCGGTGAAGATGGGCAGGGTGAGGGTCGGCGCAAACAGCCAGGTCCCGGAGTTGCCGTCGAAGAGGTTGGCGAGGTCACCGCTGATCACCCCGGCATTGGCGGTGAGGCTGATGCTCGGGAAGAAAGCCGCCCGTGCCGCCCCGATATTGGCGTGGGCTCCTTTCAATTCATGCTCTGCTGCCAGGATGTCCGGTCGCTGCAGCAGCACCTCAGACGACAGCCGGCCGGAAAGGCGGGGGAACGGCTGCCGGTCGCCGAGCGACGAGGCTGTCACCGCCAGCTCCGGCTGCGCCGCGCCGCAGAGCAGGGCAAGATTATTCAGATCCTGGGCGACCAGACGGCGGAAGATCGCCAGATTGATTTTCGCCGTCTCCAGGCCGATCCGGGCCTGGGCCAGGGCGAGCTGGGTGGAAATGCCTTCGTTGGTCCGCTGTTCGACCAGGCTGTAGGATTTCTCCTCATTGCGGAGGGTATCCTCGGTGATCGCCAGGATTTCCCGGTCGGCAACGAGGGTGAGATAGGCCTTGGCCACCTCGGCAACCAGACTGATCCGGGCGCTTCTGTAGGTCTCCTCGAGGGCCAGATACTGTTCCAGGGCATCATCTTTAAGGTTCTTGACCCGGCCGAAGAAGTCCAGTTCGTAGGCGGTTATTCCCACCGACAGGGAGTAGCTTTCGGTGGTCACCATTTTGCCGCCGGAGGAGATCCGTCCCTTGGCGGCGGAACTGCTGCCGCCAAGGGACGGCAGCAGGGCAGCCCGCTGGATGCGGTACTGGGCCTGGAATGACTCGACGGTGAGGGCCGCTGCCCGCAGGTCGCGGTTGCCGGCGAGGGCGGCGGCGATAAGGTTTTGCAGGGTCGGATCGGTGAAATAGTCGCGCCAGCCGATTTCGGCGGCGTCCTCCGCCGGCTGCTGCTGGGTGGCTAGCGGTTCCGGGCCGGTCTGCCGGGTTAAAAAGGTGTCCGCCACCGGCATTTCCGGCCGCAGGTAGGCGGGGGCAAGGGCGCAGCCCTGGAAAACCAGGAGAAGGAGACCGGCCGCGAGTTGAGGGGCTTTCAGGTACATGGCGTAATTACTCCTGAACCGCCGCGGCGGTTTGCTGTTGACGGACGCGCCTGGTGAACAGGCGCATCACCACGACAAAAAAGAGCGGGATGAAAAAGATGGCGAGGGCGGTTGCCGACAGCATTCCGCCAAGCACCCCGGTACCGATGGCATGCCGGCTGTTGACCCCGGCGCCGGTACTGATGGCGAGCGGCAGGACGCCGAGCATAAAGGCCAGCGAGGTCATCAGGATCGGGCGGAGGCGCTGCCGACAGGCTTTGACGGTGGCCTCGACCAGATCTTTGCCCTTGTCGTGGCGCCGTTTGGCGAACTCGACGATGAGGATGGCGTTTTTCGCCGACAGGCCGATGGTGGTCAAAAGACCGACCTGAAAATAGACGTCGTTCTCCAGGCCGCGGGCATAGGTGGCAAGGAGGGCGCCCAGCACCCCGATCGGCACCGCCAGCATGACCGAGAACGGCACCGTCCAGCTCTCGTAGAGGGCGGCGAGCGAGAGAAAGACGACTAAAAGGGAAATGGCATAGAGGCCCGGGGCCTGGGTGCCGGCCTGCATCTCCTGAAAGGATGCCCCGGTCCACTCGAAGCCGATGCCGGCGGGCAGTTTCTTAACCATCTTGTCGATCAGTTCCATGGCATAGCCGCTCGACTTGCCGGGCGCCGCTTCGCCGAGGATCTCGAAGGCCGGATTGCCGTTATAGCGCTCAAGGCGCGGCGAACCGAAACCCCAGTTGCCGCTGGTAAAGGTGGAGAAAGGGACCATCACCCCCTCGTTGTTGCGGACAAACCACAGACCGAGGTCTTCCGGCTCCATCCGGAACGGGGCATCGGCCTGCAGGTAGACCTTTTTCACCCGGCCCTGATGGAGGAAGTCGTTGACATAACTCGAACCCCAGGCCGTGGACAGGGTAGCGTTGAGATCGCTGATGCTGACACCCTGGGCCATCGCCTTTTCATAGTCGATATCGACATTGAACTGGGGGGTATCTTCCATGCCGTTTGGCCGGACCCGGGTGAGCTCGGGGTTCTGGGCAGCCATGCCGAGCAGCTGATTGCGCGCCTCGAGCAGCTTGTCATGGCCGAGTCCGCCGCGATCCTGGAGGAAGAGATCAAAGCCCGTCGACGAACCTAGGGCCGGGATCGCCGGCAGATTGAAGGCAAAGACCATCGCCTCTTTAATCTGGGCAAAGGAGCCCATCGCCCGGCCGATGATCGCTTTTACCCCCTGCTGGGGGCTGGTCCGCGCGCTCCAGTCTGTCAGCTGGGCGAAGACTATGCCGGTGTTCTGGCTTTGACCGGCAAAACTGAAGCCGGCGACCGCGAAGGCCGACTTGACATTGGCCGCTTCCTTGGTCAGATAATGATCGCGCACTTTATGCAGCACCTGCTGGGTGCGTTCCAGGGTGGCGCCGGCGGGGAGCTGAACCATGGTGAGAAAGACTCCCTGGTCTTCTTCGGGGATGAAGGAGGTCGGCAGTTTGGTGAAAAAGAAGGCCGCGCCTCCGATCAGCAGCAGGTAGACCGCGCCAAACCGGCCGGTGCGTTTGAGAATGTAGCCGACACCGCTGCGATACCGGTCGGCATTGCGCTCGAAAAAGCGGTTGAACCAGCCGAAAAAGCCGCGCTTCTCCTGATGGGCGCCTTGAGCTACCGGTTTCAGCAGGGTGGCGCAGAGGGCCGGGGTTAAAATCAGGGCGACCAGGACCGACAGGACCATGGCCGAGACGATGGTCAGCGAGAACTGCCGGTAGATGGCGCCGGTGGAGCCGCCAAAGAAGGCCATCGGCACGAAGACCGCGGATAAAACGAGGGCGATGCCGACCAGAGCGCCGGTGATCTGATCCATGGACTTGCCGGTCGCTTCCAGTGGCGACAACCCTTCCTCGGCCATGATCCGTTCGACGTTTTCGACGACGACGATGGCGTCGTCGACCAGTAGGCCAATGGCCAGCACCAGGCCGAACATGGTCATGGTGTTGATCGAGTAGCCGAACACCGCCATGATTCCGAAGGTGCCGAGCAATACCACGGGCACGGCGATAGTCGGTATGAGGGTCGCCCGGAAATTCTGGAGGAAAAGATACATGACCATAAAGACCAGAATGATCGCCTCGATCAGGGTCTTCACCACCTCCTTGATCGAAATCTTGATAAAGGTAGTGGTGTCGTAGGGATAGACTGCTTCGACGCCGGCCGGGAAATACGGCGCGAGCTCGGCTATCTTGACTTTGACCGCCTCGGCGGTGGCCAGGGCATTGGCCCCGGTGGCGAGCATGATGGCCATGCCGGCCGCCGGCTGTTTATTGAAGGTGTTGAGCGTCGTGTAATTCTCGGCGCCGATTTCGACCCTGGCGACATCCTTCAACCGGATCTGGGCGCCGCCCTGCTTCACTTTCAGGAGGATCTCGGCGAATTCCTCCGGCGAATTCATCATGGTCCGGGCCATCATCGTCGCGCTCACCTGCTGGCCGGCAACCGAAGGAACCCCGCCGAGATTACCGACGGCGACCTGGTGGTTCTGGGCCCTGATGGCGGCCGCCACATCGCTCGGGGTGAGCTGGAAACTGTTGAGCCGGTTCGGATCGAGCCAGATGCGCATGGCGTACTGACTGCCGAAAACCTGGATGCTGCCCACGCCCGGTGTTCTGCTGAGTGGATCGCGGAGGGTGGTGACCATGAAGTCGCCCAGGTCGAAATTGGCCATACTGCCGTCGGTGGAGATCAAACCGACGATCATCAGGAAGGTCGAATTCGATTTATTGACCTGGATCCCCTCCTGCTGCACCTCCTGGGGCAGCAGGGCCATCGACTGCTGGAGTTTGTTCTGGACCTGGACCTGGGCGATGTCGGCATTGGTGCCGGCATCGAAGGTCATGGTTATGGTGACATTGCCGGTCGACGAACTCTCGGACTTCATGTACAGGAAATTATCGAGACCGGTCATGCTCTGTTCGACGATCTGGGTGACGCTGTTCTCGATGGTCTGGGCGGAGGCACCGGGATACTTGGTGGTGATGCGCACCGATGGCGGGGCGATTTCCGGGTACTGGGAAATGGGCAGTTTGATGACCGAGAGGGCGCCGGCCAGCATGATGACGATGGCGATGACCCAGGCAAAAATCGGGCGATCGATAAAAAATCTGGCCATAATTTATTCCGCCTTTTTTGCTGGTGTCTGGGCCGGCGGAGCTGCTTGCGTCGCTGCTCCGGGTTGCTGGGTGGCAACCTTGACCGGTGCGCCCGGTTTAATTTTCTGGAGACCGGCGACGATCAGCTGTTCACCGGCGGTCAATCCCTTAATCACCACGATCTGATCGCCGAGATTCTGGCCGGTTTCGACGGGCCGGGCCTCGACCGTCGACTGGTCGCTGACCAGCATGACCATGGCCTGGCCGCGGTTATTGCGGACAATTGCGGCCTGCGGCACCATAATGGCGGTCTGGGGTCGGTCCGAGGTCAAACGGGCGCGGACGAACATCCCCGGCAGCAGCTCGTGGCGTGGGTTGCCGATGATGGCGCGGATGGTCACCGTGCCGGTTGACTGATCGACCGAGACATCGGAAAACTCGAGAACTCCGGTTTCGCTGTATTCGCTGTTGTCGTCGAGGACGACCTTCACCGAGGTTTTCAGCTGTTTGTCCTGGTCGGTCTTCCCGGTCAGCAGTTTTCTTTTCAGCTGCAGGAGCTCGTTGGATGACTGGCTGACATCGACGTAGAGGCGATCGACCTGCTGGATGGTGGCTAGAGCGGTTCCCTGCTGGGCGGTGACCAGGGCTCCCTCCGAGACTAAAGATTTACCAATGCGACCGGCGATCGGGGCAGTCACCCGGGTGTACTCGAGGTTGATCCGGACGTTCTGCACCGCCGCCTTGGCGGCGGCGACTTCGGCCAGGGTCTGCTTCCAGTTCGCCTCGGCGTCGATCTGCTCCTGTTCGCTTACCGCCTTGGTGCGGACCAGCGTCTGGTACCTGGTCTACTTCACCGGGGCGGAATATTCCATCGCCTCACTCCTCGCCTGGGCCGCTTCGGCGCGGGCGAGCGCCGCCTGATAGGTGGCGGCGTCGATCTGGTACAGCAATTCCCCGGCTTTAACCTCGCTCCCCTCGGTAAATAACCGTTTCTGGACGATGCCGCTCACCTGAGGGCGGACCTCGGCGACCCGGTAGGCGGCAGTCCGACCCGGCAGTTCAACAGTGAGCGGCGCCGGCCGTGAGGAGACGGTTATGGTGCTTACTTCAAAAGCCGGCGGGGCGGAGGGGGAAGGCGCCGTTTCCTTCTTGGCCTCCGTGCAGGCCCCGAGCAGCAGACCGGCAGCGAGAGACAGCAGGTAAAGGGTTAGCTTTAAATTCTTCATGAGAGGTATCCTAAATAAGAGTGGACAACGGGTTAGCGTTTTATCGCATCCCAACAGGCATCTGCCATTTGCTGGAGGAGTTGCCGGTCAAGGTCGATGAAACCGAGGATATGATCGCGGGTGACCGATATGAGGCTGCCGATGAACAGGGCGAAGAGGATGACAATCGGCAGGTCTTTGATGACACCTTCGGCAATGCCCTGTTCAAAAAGGCTTTTTATGGTCTCGCAGCCGTGACTGTTATTATGGGTTTGCGAAAAGATCTTGTCCCGGCGGAGGGCGACGCCGTAGGGCGAGTCGTAGAACTGGCCGAGAAATTTGAACTCCATCGGGTTGTCGATGAAAAATCCGGCCAGCCCAGTGAAATAATAATCCAGCCGCAGCCGGATCGACTGCCCGGCCGGATAGCCCGCAATCAGGACCTTGTTCAGCCGGGCTTCAACATCCTCGGAGACCTCCTTGATCAACACATCCTTATCGGCGAAGTAACGGTAGATGGTGCCGGCGCCGACCCCGGCCCTGGCGGCGATCATCGCCGTTGGCGACCCGTGAAAACCGTTTTCGGCGATCAGCTCCATGGCGGCCGTGAGAATTGCCGTGCGTTTATCAATATTCTGGGGATTCATGTGGGCAAGAGTAGTAAAGAGTCCGGAGTGAACGTTCAGTCCGGACTCTTTACCGCAAAGATATCGCTCTGTCAAGCGGTATTGCCAACAAAGTTTAGAAGCGCTTTTGCCGCGTCGCGCCCTGTCCCACCCGCTACCCGCTGCCAAGCCACGGGTAAAAGAGGCTTTCGACAAAATAAAATGCAAAAAAAGGCGGGAAAGGGTAGCCTGCCGACAGTGGAGCCGTTGCAGCTCGGATTTGACAGGGCCATTATCGGGGCTTCGCCTGACAGGCGACACCATATCGCTTCATCAATACCGGTATCGGGAGAGGCAAGAGGATGACAACTCGCAAAGGATGCAAGGCTAAGACCGTTACCGCCGAAGAGGCGATCTCGACCATAAAAAACGGCAGCCGTATATTCATTGGCTCGGGCTGCGGAGAACCGCAGCATCTCATCCATACCATGGCCAATAATCACAATCTGGTCGACGTCATGATCTTTCAGATGCTCGCCCATACCCTTGCCGACTATCTCAACGATGCCATTTTTCTCCAGCGTTTCTCGGTCAAACTCTTTTTTGTGCCGATCAAGATGCAGAAGGCGGCGTTTGAGGGGAAGGTCGATTACATACCTACTTATCTGTCGCAGCTGCCGCAGCTTTTTCGCAATAAACAGATTGTCATCGATACCGTCCTTATCCAGATCAGCCCTCCCGATGCCTTTGGCATCGCCAGTCTTGGGGTCTCGGTCGATGTCACCTTGGAAGCGGTGAAAAGCGCCAAAACCGTCATTGCCCAGGTTAATCCGAAGATGCCGCGAACCCATGGCGATGGATTTCTGCATATCAGCGACATCGACTACATCATCCCCTATGAGGAGGAATTGATCGTTGTCACCCATGAGGGGGTCGACGAGTCTACGGCCGGCCGTATCGCTCAGTATGTTAAGGAACTGGTGGAAGACGGCAGCACCCTGCAGGTCGGTTACGGCCATATGCCCTACGCCCTGTTGCAGTATTTCGACAACAAAAACGATCTCGGCATCCATACCCACATGATCTCCGATGCCTTCATTCCCCTCATTAAAGAGGGCATCATCACCAACAAAAGAAAAAACTTCATGACCGATCGGGCGGTGGCCACCTTCTGTATGGGATCAAGGCTCGCCTACGAGTATATAGACAACAATATCCAGTTTTATTTTGGCACCGCCGACTGGGTGAACACCCCGAGCATCATCGGCAAAAATGATAACTTCATCTCGATCAGCTCGGCCCTGGAGGTCGACCTGACCGGCCAGGTTTGTTCGGACTCCGTCGGCAGGCAATTTTTCAGTGGCACCGGCGATCAGGTCAATTTCATTCGCGGCGCCACCCTTTCCAAGAACGGCCTGTCGATAATCGCTCTGCCTTCCACGGCCAAGGGCGGCCAGGTCTCCCGCATTGTTGCCAACCTCAGCGCCGGTGCCGGTGTGGCAACGCTGCGCGCTGACGTGAATTTTGTCGTCACCGAGTTCGGTATTGCCCAACTGAAGGGGAAAAGCATCAGTCAGCGGGTCATCGAATTGTGCCAGATCGCCCATCCGGATTTCCGCGAAGGGCTGATCGAGGCAGCCAAGAAAAACCATTACATCTTCATCGATCAATTGCCGCCGCTCGCCGAAGATCTCATCTTTATCGAAGAATACAAAAGTCGGCGGCTTCTCAAAAACGGCAAGGTCATGTCGGTGCGGCCGCTCCTGCCGTCGGACGAAATTGCTTACCGCAATTTTTTTTATTCTCTGCAGCAGGAGACGATTTACCTGCGGTTTTTCCATTCGGTGACCATCTTCTCGCGAAAAATGGCGCAGGATCACTGGGCGACCATCGATTATCGCCAGAATATCTCACTGATCGGCGTCGTCCAGAACCGAGGCAATAAAGAGATTATCGCCATCGGTACCTACGCCAAGATGGATGAAAAATGGGCCGAAGTGGCCTTTGTGGTGCGGGAAGATTTTCAATATCAGGGCATCGGCGGGTATCTTATCAAAGAGCTGGAAAAAATCGCGGCGGCCAATGGCTTTGCGGGATTTTTCGCCTCGACCTTACCGGAAAACATATCGATGATCGAACTCTGTAAGAAGTACTATCCCGATATCAGGATAACCGAGAGCCGGGAGGAGGTGGACATCTGGATGAAATTTTGACAGCCCACGGATGCGATTTTGTCCGTGATGCCAAGTTGTTTTATGTATGAATGGCTCCAAAGAGCGACCGAATGTTTTAGACCAAGACAGCGAACCCAGACCCCGCCGATGAAAAGCCCTTATTTCCCCCACTGGAATACTTCGTCGGAACCACCTTCCGGGCGATACTTGAGCTGCAGGCCTTTAAGAAAATTCCGCAAAATCTGATCGTTACAAGGACGATAATGTTTATGGTCCGGCTTTCGAAAGAAGGCGCTTAATTCATGCTGGCTGATGCGCAGGTCAGAGAGGGCCATGATCCCGAGGATCTCCTCGCCTTGCAGGTTGAAGGCGATTTTTAATTTTCTAAGAACGATATTGTTGTTGAGGCGTTTTTCCGCTTGCGGTTGAGGGCCATCCTTTTTGCCTCTTTTATCATTGATCAACCCCTTGAGGAAAAGAGCGAGTTGGATATCGCTGCACTGCTGAGAGGCGGGATCCTCATCCTTTTTTAGCCAATTGCAGACCTGTTCCCGGGTCACGTAATAATCAGCCAGGCTGAAGACTGCCATCATTTTCGAATCGCTCAGCTTGAGAGTGTAACGGATGCTGCGGAATATATCATTATTCTTCAAAAGGGTATCCCGTTTGTGGTTGCAGTTGTGAGAAATGGCGGCGTGTGCCGGTTTACCTTGCAACAATAACAGATTTTTCGATCCGCCGGGGAGATTTGATCTGTTGCCTTCGAGGCCATGCAGACGTGAAGTTGTTGGAAAATATAAGAAAAACAGGAAAATACTGGCTTCCTCCCCTCACCATGAGTAAATTGCCGTGTATGAATATCGATTTTTCCAGGGCTGAAATTACCCGGACTCTCGGGTGCAGCGACCCGGTTATGACCCAGATCATCGATCGGCACGGACCCTGTCGGCTTGAGATATCCGGCCCGGATTCACCTTATGATTCGCTCGCCTCCGCGATAATATTCCAGCAGCTGCACGGCAAGGCGGCGGCAACGATTCTGCAGCGGGTCAAAGACCTGGTCGGCGGGGCACGTTTTCCATTGCCGGAAGAGCTGGTAGCTTTCAGCGAACTCGCGTTGCGGGCTGCCGGAGTTTCGGCCAATAAGCAGAAAGCCTTGCGCGACCTGGCCGCCAAGGCGCTTGAAGGCCGATTGCCGACCAAATCGGCGATAAGCGCTATGAGCGACGAGGAGATCATCGAGACCTGCACGCGCATCCGTGGCATCGGCCGATGGACCGTGCAAATAATGTTGATATTTCGCTTAGGCCGGCCCGATATCCTGCCGATCGACGACTACGGCTTGCGCAATGGCCTGAGACTCGCCTACGGCCTGGAGCACTTGCCGACACCGAAGGAACTTGCGGGATATGGGGCTTGCTGGTCGCCATGGCGGAGTGTCGCCTCGTGGTATCTCTGGCGGGTCACCGATTCGGGCGATATTTTATCATCGTGACGGACAGCAGGAAAAGAAACCGTACCGACAACATCCTCTTTCTACTGCTGCTTGCCTGTTGGCTTGTTGGCGTTATTGATGGGTACTTGGTCGGGCGGAAGATCGACATCAGGGAGCGTTCCCAGGGGCAGGTTGCCCAGGGCACAAACGGCAAATAGCTGCCGACTGGCGGCAGGTCTTTTTTTTGCGGTGGTTTCGTCACTCCCGGCCAGCCATCGCTTGTCTCGTCGCTAAGGAATGCTTATTATAAAATAAAAAATTGGCTGGCGTGAAACTTTAAACAAAAAATTAAGAGGACCTTGACTATGTACGAGCATGCAAACCAGATCACCATAACCCAGGCCCGGCAGGAAGCTTCGACCATTTTCCTTGCCAAAGTTTTCAACCTTATGACCGTCGGTTTAGGTCTGACTGGTATTGTCGCCTTTATTACCGCCAATACCGGC
>JBBRGP010000036.1:0-13798 GCA_038224105.1 Desulfobulbales bacterium
GGTGACGTCGGAAATGATGCGGGACATCAGGGTCCCGGTCGGCATTTTGTTGAAAAAGGATAGCGATTGCTGATGGATATGGTTGAAGATAGCCAGGCGAAAGTCGCGAATGACCGATTGACCGACCTGCTCAAGAAAAAAGGTATAGAGATAATAGGCCGCCCCTTTCAGGAAAAAGATGACAATGACCACCACGGGCAGCAGCTTCAGGAAATAGACATCTTTTTCCATGAAAATTTTGTCGAGCAGGTCTTTCACCAGATAGGCCTGGGCGCCGGTAAAACCGGCAACGCAGATCATGGCCACCATAGCGATCAGCAGTTTTACCTGATGTGGGCTGACAACTTTGTACAATCGCTTGAGAATCTCTCTATTGGTCATGGGGCCTTGGCGGACGATGGAAATGAAAAAGGCAGGGAGAAACTCAAAAAGCTTTCCACTGCCGCGGGCGGTTTACGGTTCGCTGGTAAACGTTACTAGTAATACACCAGCGGCTTTGATTACTGAAGGATTATTTAGTGCCCCTTGGCAGGGGGCTAGAAAAATACCTGCGGCAAGGTTCTTTTGACCTTGGGGTAATCCTTTTTGCTCCACAGGCGATGAAAGAGGCTGAACCACTGTTCCGGGTACTCTCGGATGAAAGGCTCGTACAACCGAAGGCAATGCGTGGAGATGTCACTGATAGTCTGGTCAGTGATCTGTTCATAATGAGGGAGCGGGACTGCCGCGAAATCGATATGCAACTCTTCGTCTTTCATATAATAGACACTGGTAAAAACCGGAGCCCCTGTTCGCAGGTGGAGGATTGCGGCCCCTTTGGCACAGGCCAGCGGGCGGTTGAAAAATAAAACGCTGGTGCCGCGGCTGGTATAACTTTGATCGAGGCTGACGATGAGCAGCCGGTTGTCGGTCAGGGCCTGTTCGTAAGCCTTCATGCCGTCATAGCTGCTCAGGTGCGTAAGGCTCGTGCCGTAGCGGGCCCGTTGCCGTACGAAAAAGGCATCGGACAGGGGGTTGCTCTGTTTTTGGTAGATAAGACTGGTCGGCAGAGCGGCGATGTTGAACCAGGCAAAGTAGGCCTCGAACCAGCTGGCGTGAATGGTTGTGAGGATCACCCCCTTTCCCCCACGCAGCGCCTGCTCAAGCTGCTCTCGTCCTGAAATCCGGGCGTTTGTCACCAAGCGGGTGAGGCTCTTGCGATGGAGGATGAACACCAGGCCGAAGGTTCTGGTAAACTGGAGGTACACTCTCCGCAACACCCGTAATTTTTGGTGATGTTCGAACTCCGGGAAGACCGTCGAGAGATTCTTGTAGGCGACTCGCAGCCGGAAGGGAAATACAACCCAGGCCAGATAGCCGATGGTGGTGCAGAGGGCGAGAATCGCCGGGACCGGGAGAAGATTAATAAAAAAAATTACGGAGCGGAGGAGAAAGTATTCGAGCGTATGTTTGATTTTCATGGTCGATCGGCAATGACTTTCGCTATGGACGGCGGGGCATGGAAAGAACAGCAAGGCGCCACTACTACTACACTAATCCGGCGTCGAAAAAAAGGTGTTTTAGTCGTTTGCAATAAAAAGAGAGTTCCGCGCCAGGGAGGACAGAAATGATTATACTTCAGTGGGTATCATAAAAAATATCGTTTATCGGGGTGAGGGAGTTTGGTGGACATGAACAAGACAAGACGGTATCTGCAGAAATTTTTTTTGATAGCCGGCATCGCTGCCTGGTTTTTTGTGCCAGGCGGAATGGCCCTTGCCGAGAAGGTGCCTGGCGACAAGCAATGCCTGGTCACCGATTGGCCGGCCGAATCCCCCGGTCTGGTTGGCGATCCGTCGCTGGTTCGCGGCAAACTGGCCAATGGCTTTCGCTATGTTTTGCAAAAGCACCAGGAGCCGCGGAACCGGGTGGTCATCTCTCTGGCGGTGGAGGCCGGATCCTTGAATGAAACCGATGATCAGCGTGGCCTTGCCCACTTTCTCGAGCATATGATGTTTAATGGTACGGACAATTTTCCGGCCGGCACCCTGGTGGAATATTTCCAATCGATCGGCATGAATTTCGGTAACGATGCCAATGCCCATACTACCTTCGACCAGACGGTCTATGATCTCATCCTGCCGAACGGTTCGGAAAAGGAACTCGACACCGGCCTTCTGGTCATGGCTGATTACGCCCGTCGGGCGCAGTTGCAGGAAGTCCATATCGACAAGGAGAGGGGGGTGATTCTCGCCGAGAAGCGGGCCAGGGATTCGGCGGCGTATCGACTCCAGG
Source organism: Desulfobulbales bacterium (assembly GCA_038224105.1). Classification (GTDB taxonomy): domain Bacteria; phylum Desulfobacterota; class Desulfobulbia; order Desulfobulbales; family Desulfocapsaceae; genus Desulforhopalus_A. The sequence goes on from JBBRGP010000036.1 coordinate 2,275, forward strand.
TGGCAAGTATGGAATTTGCCTTTCGTGGGACCAGACTGGCCGAACGAATGGTGATCGGCGAGGAAAAAACCTTAAGAAACGCCGACCGGAATCTTCTTAAATCTTTTTACGATGCCTGGTACCGACCGGACAACATGGTCCTCGTCGTCGTCGGCGATATGGATCCGGATCTTGCGGAAAAGGTCATCCGTAAACATTTCTCGCCGCTTACCGCCGGTGGCCCCCGGCCGAAATGCCCTGATTTTGGGCAACTGGCCGGTCGAGGAACGGAGACCTTCTATCGTTTTGCCCCGGAGCTCGGGAAAACCAATGTCTCGATCGAGACCTTCCGGGACCTTCCGCTGCAGAATGACTCAATCGGCCTGGAACGGCAGGAACTGGCGCGGTTGATGGGCGAGATGATCATGGGCTACCGTCTGCAGCAGCTCCAGGAACAGAAAGATTCGCCGATGGCCCGTGCCTCCTATGATGGGGGCGATATCGTTGACCGCATCGGCTATTGTTCGATTTCCGCGCCGACCGAGAGCGGGAAATGGCGGGAGAGTTTGTCACTTTTGGATAGGACATTGCGCCAGGCGCACGATTTCGGTTTTACCGACCGGGAAGTCGAGCGCACGAAAATGGAAATTCGGGCTGAGTTGGAGGAGAACGTCCTCACCGCCAACTCGAAGGATTCGCGAAAAATCGCCCAAACCATACTTAACCATTTTCACCGAAATCGTGTCTACCAGTCGGCTGAACAGGAAAGGGCCCTGTACGGAAAATTGCTCGCGGAAATCGCTACGGCCGAGGTCAATCGGGAGTTTCAAGCGGTATGGCAGCATGACCGCAGATTGGTGTCTGTCACCGGCGATGTGCAGTTGGGAGAAGATGGCGCCGCGGCAGTCGCCAGCTTTTATCGGCAGGCGGTTTCTGAAGGAGTTGCCGGCCCACCCCCGGGGGAAAAGGAAACTTTCCCCTATCTCCCTCTCTCGACCGGGTCGGAGCAAGCCCCGGAACGCAGCTATCATGAGGACGTCGATGTTGAAAAGCTGGTATTTGCCAATGGCCTTATCGTCAACCTGAAGAGAACCGAATACCAGGAAAACAGCGTCCAGGTTATTGCCAATTTCGGCACCGGCGAACAAAGCGAGCCGGCGCCGGGCATGGCGATGGTGGCGGAAGATATTATCAACAGATCAGGATCCGGCCAATTGCCGCAGTCGACGATCGATGCCGTGGTTGCCGGCAGTTCCATCAACCTGCGTTTCCACATCGGCGAGGGTTCGTTCTCCTGGCGTGGTACTACCTTGTTCAAGGATTTCGAATTGTTCATCCAGATGCTCCACACCATGCTCGACGATCCGGGCTTTCGTGAAAACCAGTTCGGCAATGTGATGACCAATGTCGAGCTGATGTATCAGAAGCTCAGCCGGGAGATTGACGGCGCTATGGCCCTGAACGTGCAGCCCTTCCTTGCCGGCCACAATCCGCATTTCGGCCTGCCGTCCTGGGAACAGATTGCTAAACTCGATTATCCCGGACTGGCCAGGTGGGTAACGTCCTTTGCAAAGCCAAAAGATCTGGAAATCTCCGTGGTTGGTGCCTTTGAACCGGATGAGGTGATAAAAATCATCGGGAGATATTTCGGGGGCGGACATTTCGAAAAGCCGCGAATTGGTGAGGCGGCGACCGTCGGTTTTCCGACCGGCGAATCATTGCAGGTCGGTGTCGAGACCTCGATGGACAAGGCGCTGGTAGTTGTAGCCTGGCCGACCGATGATTTTTGGGACATTCACCGGACCCGACGGCTGAACGTGCTGGCCAGCGTTCTTGGCGACAGGGTGCGGAAAGTTATCAGAGAAACCTTGGGGGCGACGTATTCCCCCAACGTTTCGAATTTCAACAGCAGGGTGTATCCCGGATATGGATATTTGCTTGCGCAACTGGTGGTCGAGCCGGGTCATGAACAGCGGATAATCAGCGAGATCCTCAAAATCAGCGACCAATTGCGGAAAGAAGGGGTGAACTCCGATGAATTGGTCCGGGCCAGAAAACCGATGGTGACCTCGGTGATGGAAAGTGTCAGAACAAATCAGTATTGGTTGTCCTCGGTCCTCTCCCTGTCGAGCAGATACCCTCGGCAACTGGCCTGGCCGACCACCATACTCAGCGATTTTTCAGCAATCAATGAACAGGAGCTGAGCGAACTGGCAGCGAAATATCTCGACAATACCAGGGCGGCGGTGGCCCGGGCGGTTCCCGCCGATTTGCTGAAGCAGCAGGACGCGCGAACCGCGGGTACGACCGAGCCGGCCGGGGGAGGCGCGGTATCGGAGACGGTTCAGTGAGAAACATTGCCGGTGGAGTTTTTCAATTGATTTTACGCAAAGAGTATGAGATGACGAGAGGAGGATTGACAAATTACCCGGATGATGCGCCGCACAGCTCTCTTGTGCAGAAAGAGGTTTAGTCATGAATCAAATTGATGCAATGACCGAGGTGAGCAGCGGATTCCGCCTCGGTCCGACGGAGAGGAAGTACCGTAGGTTGGAAGTACCCGGATTCGTTGGGGACCTGGCTGACGGTAAGGCAGTGCTGGGTGGGGTCGTCGCGGATATTTCCCTGGGCGGTTTTAAGATCACCACCAGGAGGAAGTCTTTTGCCGCCGACAGGCATGCTTATACCGCAATACTTACCGGCGGCGGCAATCATTACCGGCTCCTGGCCAAACCCTGCTGGAGAAGGGCGGGCTCGGGGAAAGATAATATTCAGATCGGTTTTAAAATTCTTGAAGCCCCTTGGGAATGGGTTCAACTGACGATGAATCAACCTGGCCAATAAGCATTCCGAAGATGCCTTCGGATTTCAAACCTGAAGTGAAGGTACCGGAGCAACCATCCGACCAAAAGGAGCGCTGCATCCCGCCAGACGAGGACGCAGCGCTCCTTTTTTTTGTCGGCTGATCTTTATAGGGTCATCTTGATAAGGCAATGGGCGTATATCCCTTGCGGATCGTCGAGGAAGAGAAAATCGTTCATCCTGGTCTGCAGCACTTTTTTCAGGCGGCTCACCGCCGGGTAGGCGGTCAGGCGGGCGGCGAGAACCGGCAGGCGGGCCGAAAAGAACTGGAAAAATTGTTCGGTAACAGAGGCAGGGGGGCGAATATATTCGGCATTGTAGTCGGTAACACCGGCAAGCTCGGCGGCCGCCTGGACGGCTTCGTCAAGGGTGCCAAGCTTATCGACGAGACCGAACGATAAAGCGGCCTTGCCGTCATAGACTCGGCCTTCGGCAAGCTCTCCGACCCGCGATTTCTCTATTTCCCGGCCTTTGGCCACGATTTCCAGGAATTGGTCGTAGTTATGGGCTACCGCTTGCTGAATCGCCCCCTTCAGCGGTTCCGGCAAGGGTTGGGTGATATCGAGCCCGGCCGCCAGCGGGGTCGTTCCCGTCCCGTCACTGTGAATACCCAGTGACGCCAAGGTTTTCTCAAAAGTCGGAATGGCCCCGAAAATACCGATGGAGCCGGTGAGGGTTGCCTCCGACGCCCATATTTCATCAGCATCGGCGGCAATCCAGTAGCCGCCGGATGCAGCGACAGCACCCATCGAGACGACCACGGGTTTGCCTTTTTTTTGCAGCTCGAGCAACTCCTGACGAATTATTTCAGAAGCAAAGGCTGATCCGCCGCCAGAATTGATCCGCATCACCAAGCCTTTAATCTGCTTGTTTTCTCGAGCTTTTCTGATGAGTTCCGCGAGGGAGTCGCCGCCAATGAGACCAGGCGGCTGTTTTCCGGGCAGGATGTTTCCTTCGGCGATAATGATACCGATTTTATCGCCCTGCCGATCGTCCTGGCTAAAGGAAGGCTGGATCGAATCAAGGTAGTCGGCGGAACTGAGCAGGTGCGGCTTGTCTGCCGTGGTTTTGGTCAAGGCGGCGAGATAGGCGGTCACCTGCAATCTGGTCGACAACTGATCGACCAGTCCGGTGTTCAGGGCCAGTTCGGCCGGATCCCCCGCCGTCGTTTGCAGGGACTGGACGATGTCGTCCGTGTAGTTTTCGATAACCTCCCGGGATATCCGGCGTTGTTGCAGAATATCGCCTACATAGACCTGCCAGAGCGCCGTCAGCCACATCTCGTTTTGCTGGCGGTCCTCGGCGGACATATTGTTTCTAGTGAAGGGCTCGAGCGCCGATTTATAGCTGCCGACCTTGAAAATATTGTAATTGACCGCCAGCTTATCCATCGCCTCTCGGAAGTAGAGGCGGTATACGCCGAAACCGTGAATATCGACGCCACCCATGGGGTTGAGGAAAACTTTGTCGGCATAGGTCGCCAGGTAGTACTGCGATTGGCTGTAAAAATCTTCGGCGGCGACGACGGATTTCCCGGTTTTTTTAAAATTGGCCAGGGCCTGGCCGATGGTTTGTAACTGGTTCAGGCCAGCACTCTCCAAATGCTTGAGATTAAGCAGGATAGCAGCGATCCGATCATCCGCCGCGGCGTTGTCGATGAGATCGAGAATATCCTGCAAGGCGGTTTCCGGCTCCGCGTCTTCAGGGTCTACCGCGTCGTTAAAATATTTCTCGAGGGATCCGAAGATCCTCTTCTCCTCGACTATATTCCCGGAAATGTCGAGGCGAAGTATGGATTGTGGAGGAATATGCGAGACCTCTTTAGGGATCAGGATGAAAATGACCGTTGCCAGTATCGCCAGCAACAGCATATTGAAGAGAATATTCCTGATCAGCGTGAAAACTTTGCCGGCGTATCGGAAGATGTTGAAAATGGCAAGAATGAGATCTTTCATACAGGTATCACGGGGTAGTCAGCTGAGAAGTGGGGGATTGGCACAAACTTTCTTGATACGATAATCACAAAGCTTGGCAAGTACAATAAAACAGCGCCCCCTACCTCTCCATAAACGGCAGTTTAAGTTGCCGGGGCACATTTCTTCGGTCGGTAAGCTTGGCGACGGACAGACCGAGAAGTCGGACTTTGCGATTTCCCGCCTCGGTGGCGGCAAGCAGAGCCGGTACTTCGGCGATAATGTCGCCGGCCGAGAAGAACGGGGTTTTGACGGTGAGTGACCGGGTAATCGTTACAAAATCCTGGTACCGAACCTTCAGAGTCAGGGTGTGGCCGCTCAATTGTTTGGCGCGGAGTGACGTTCCCACCTCCTGGGCAAGGTCGATAAGGATCGACCGTATTTCTTCCTGGTCCACGGTGTCGTGGGGAAGGGTGGTTTCATTGCCGATCGACTTGCGGATGCGTTGTGGCTCCACCGCTCGATTGTCTCTGCCGTGGACGATGTGGTGGAGAAAGGAGCCGGTTTTCCCGAAGTGCAGAACAAGTTTATCCTCCCCCCATTGCCGGAGGTCATATCCGGTTTTGATCCCCAGCTGCTTCATCCTTTTTTCCGTTGCCTCGCCGACCCCGAAAAATTTCCGGATCGGCAGGGAGTCGAGAAATTGCCGGGCGCTTTCCGGGGGTATGGTGGTGATGCCCCGCGGTTTGTTGATATCGGAAGCGACTTTCGCCAGGAATTTATTGAAGGAGACGCCGGCCGACGCGGTTAATTGCAATTCCTCGTAGATGCGGTGACATATCTGTCGGGCTAAGAGGGTGGCGGATGGGTGGTTTTCGCCGATGGCGGTAACATCGAGGAAGGCCTCATCCAGTGACAGAGGTTCGACAAGGTCAGTATACCGTCGAAAGATCCCCATGATTCTGGCGGATATCTCCAGATACCGGACCATTCGCGGCGGGGTGAAAATGGCATGCGGGCATAACCTGGCCGCTTTGGCACAGGGCATGGCGGAGTGGATGCCAAAGCGTCGCGCTTCATAGGAACAGGCGGCCACCACCCCTCGGCTCTGAGGACTGCCGCCGACAATCAAGGGCTTGCCCCTGAAGTGGGCATGGTCTTTTTGCTCGATCGAAGCAAAAAAGGCGTCCATATCGATGTGAATGATTTTCCGTTTGCTGTACATTTAGTGTTTTTATCCGCAAATCTTGGTAAAGTTGTGAGCCGGGTGGACGGAGCCCGTCCCCTTTCGGTACTATGGCATACCACGGGAAATTGTTAAACCCTCTTTTCACCGGAGGCTGACGCGGTCAAGGGCAGTTTTTCCTCACCCCCGCTATGGACTATAATGAATAAACTGCAGATCATTGGTGCCAGTTTTCTTTTTCGCGGCCTTCCCCCGAAACAGCTTGAAGATATCGCCGGCATCGCCGTCGAGAAAACGTTTTCGCGTGGGGAGACCATTTTTTTTGAAGGCGATAGAGGTATCGGTTTTTATATGGTCGGAGAAGGCAAAGTCAAGATCTTCAAGGTATCGCCGGCCGGCAAGGAGCACATTCTTCATATTTTTGGTGAAGGGGAACCGTTTGGCGAGGTGCCGGTCTTTCATGGCCAGCCTTTTCCGGCCAACGCCGAAGCCTTGAGCAAAACCAGGACCATCTTTTTTCCCCGCGACAGATTTATCCAACTGGTCGAGGCCAATCCATCAATTGCCTTGAGTATGCTGGCGGTACTCTCCCTGCGGCTGCGGCGATTTGCCAGCCAGATTGAAAGCCTTTCGCTCAAGGAGATTCCGACCCGGCTGGCCAATTATCTGATATATTTAAGCGAGGAACAGGGCAACGACGGAGTGGTCGAGCTTGATATTTCCAAGGGTCAACTCGCCAGTCTGCTGGGGACCATTCCCGAGACCTTGTCAAGAATATTTGCCAAGATGAGCGAGGAGGGGTTGATTCGGGTGAATGGCCGATCCATCAGCTTGCTTGATAAGGACGCCTTACTGGCCAAGGAATAGCCGGCGAAACGGCCAACGGAAAGAGCACTGACGGCGGTAAAAAATCAACTATCTCTTGACTTGCCGGGCGGATTTCATTACAGAGTGTTCCTCCACGCCTGAGAAATTCCAGAGAACAAGGGACGGACGGACACCCGCTCAGAAGCCGCCGCTCGGCGAACAGCCTCGCTGTGGGAAAGAACTTTAAGTACATACGGACCGTTGCCATGGGTGTACTGGCGAGAACAACGCAAACTCCTGAGAGAGAGCAATGGTTAGAGAAAAAGCGAACCAGCCACTGATCTCGGTCATCATTCCCGCCTACAATCATCAGCGATTCATCGGCGCCGCAGTCGACAGTGTGCTGCAGCAAACCGTTACCGATCTCGAGCTGATTGTCATCGACGACGGTTCCACCGACAATACCGGCGAGATCGTCAAGGGATACGTCGATCCGCGCCTCTCCTATTTTTATCAGGAAAACAGGGACGCCTACAACACCATCAACCGGGGGCTGTCGCTGGCCCGGGGACGGTACATCGCCATCCTCAATTCCGACGATGTCTTCACCCTCAACCGGTTCGAGAGGCTCCTCGAGGGATGCGAGGAGCGGGTCGCTCAATGCCTTTTTACCGACGTCATTCCGATCTCCGATGAGGGCGTCGAATACAGTGATCCGGCGTTCGGCTGGAACGTCTGGCACCGCAAGAACAGAACCTGCTATTTCTCCTGCAATGATATCTATGCCGCCTTTTTGAAAGGCAATTTTATGGTGACGACCTCGAACCTGTTCATGACCGCCGAAGCGATGCGGACCGTCGGCAACTTTTGTTCCCTGCGGTATCTCCATGACTATGATTACATCTTCAGGATGATGCTGGCCTTCCCGGCTGGGGTACATTATCTCGATGATGAAAAATTGCTCTGTTACCGCATCCATCCCGGCAACACCCTCGGCGAGGCGGCGATAACCGGCCGGGTGCAGGACCAGGAATTGATAACCAAATATATGGCAGCCAGGGCTTCCGCGGAGGCCGACAGGAAATTCGTTATCGCCGGGGCGGAACGGTTGATTGAACTCGGCGAGGAGCTGCACCAGGTAAAAAGAGTCCTGGAGCCCCAGCAACCCCAGGGGGTGCGTCCCGCTTTCAAGGAGTTGGTACACAGCCTGAAGATCTGGATCGCCAAAATAGCCCGGTAAACCATGCCGGGCACGTCCCTGAGACCCACCACCACACCATGGCATTTACTACCTATTATTCGTTGCAATCGCTGATCGCCGCCGGACGGAGAAAGGCCGGCGACAAGGAAGTGATCTCTTTCGATCTTTTCGATACTCTCCTCGTTCGCCGGATCCATGATCCAGATCTGGTCAAACTGCCGGTGGCCAGGTACATCGCCGATCTGGCCGGACGGCAAGGGCTGTCCTGGAACTGGCGCCAGGTGCAGCGACGAAGAGACGCGATCGAACAAAGGCACCGGGCGGAAACCGGGACCAAATTTGTTGATCACGAAGCGTGCTATCCGCGATTCATCGGGGAACTGCTTGGCGAGATATTTCAGTCGTCGTTCGACGAGGCTCTGCTCGACAAGGTAACCGACTATGAACTTGCCATGGAAAACAGGATGCTGGTGCCGCGGCAACTCCTCGTCGACTGGATCAAGGAACTTGCCCAGGTCGGCAAAAGAATCTTTATTATTTCCGATATGTATATGCCCGCCACCCATCTCCGCCTGATGGTCCGGCACGCCGGACTGGATGAGTTGGTGGAGGAGGTCGTTTCTTCCGCGGACTCTTTTCTGGCCAAAGCCTCCGGCAAGGCGTACCCGATGATGGCCGAAAAATACGGGCTCCGGCCGGCGGCATGGCTACATGTCGGGGACAATCCTTTTTCCGACGGCCTGCGGGCCGAGGAGGCCGGCATGGAGGCGATGATCGTTCACGATCCCGGCGAGGATCAGCGCAAGTCGATCGGCAAACGCTATTACAATTACAGTGATGGCCGCCCCTTCTGGCGCGGCCGATTGCTCCAGCAGCTGATGGCCCCACTGGAAGCGGAAAACCAGCCGCGGTCGCTGTTGTACTCGGAAGGATATAATTTTTTAGGGCCGCTGATCGGCGTGTTTGTCCAGCAGATTGCCAAATTCTGCAGGGAAAAGGAGATCACCAAGGTGTTCTTTCTTTCCCGGGAGGGGTGGACATTCAAACGCTATTGGGAAAAAGCGCTGCCCCTCCTCAATCCGGTCGGCGATCTGCCGGACACCGAATACCTGTATGTCAGCAGGATGGCCCTGGCCGGGGCGTCATGCGCTTACCAGGGGCTGACCAAGACCAATGCCGACATTGCCTTCCTGCCTTCCGGCAATCGCGATTTTCGCGACGTCTGTCGGATTTTCGGGCTCGATCCGGACCGTTTTGTCAGCCATCTGGCCCCCTATGGGCTGAAGGCAGATACCTGTCTGAGCCATATCCACGAAGGCTACAATCCCGAAAACCGGCAGAATTTCGACGCCCTGCTGGATGATCGAGCTTTCCAGGATGAGGTGAAGCGCCAGACCCAGGCCGCCAATGAGGCCATGCAACGGTATTTTTCTCAAGCGGGCTTGTTCGACCATAAAAACGTCGCGATTGTCGATATCGGGTGGCTGGGCACCATCCAGCGCTTTCTCTTCGAAGCGATCGCCCATCGGGCCGACTGCCCCACCTGTTTCGGTCTGCTCTTTGGCGCCACCCGGGGAATTCCCTATCCGGAAAGCGACAAGAACACGATCACGGGCATCATGTATGATCGCAACCGGTTCGATCTGGCCGCCAGCACCCTCTATTATGCCCAGGATCTTTTTGAGGAAGCATGTCGTGCCCCGCATCCGACCCTGAATGGCTACAGACTGACCGAGGCGGGGTTCGAACTGGAATTCAGACAAACGGAAGACGAGATCGGCAGGGCGGAACTTGCCCAGGATGGCTACTTTGCCCCGCTGCAGCAGGGTATAATCGACTCCGCCGAGAAATTCGGGGCCGCCGCGGCTCTGCTCGGCTATGGCTTTGATGATCTGAAACCCTGGGTGAATTACCTGCTGGTCTGCAAGCTCGCTTTTCCGCGGGCCAAAGAGGTGAGCCGTATCAGACACCGCCACCATCTGGATGATTTTCACGGCAGCAAAAAACCCAAGGCCGATTTCGGCAGAGGCATGGTACCGTTGTGGAGTCAATCACCGTCGCAGCTGAAATTCAATCCGCTGCTGAGAATGAGATGTTTTTTCAGTCATCTGCGGAGGATCATCAACGAATGAGCACATCCCAGAATGAAAGGTACGATTTGCGCGGCCTGGAATTGGCGAGATTGATAAAAATTGCCTTCCTCGGCAAATATGTGCCCATGGGCAATTTCCGTGGTGGTCCGGGGGCCAGGTGTCTGGTGGTGCTCGGCACCCTGCATTACCTGGGCTATCCCCTGTATCTGCTTCTTGCCCGCTACGGCCATCGTTTCCAACTCCTGCGGCGGATTGCCGGAAAATTGCGGGGCTGATCCGCGGACTGGTTACCACCCCAGCCTATCGTTTCAAGGGCATGGCGATGATGCTCTTGCGGTTGGGATGCAGTTTGAATTGTCGGCTTGAGACGGTTTTGGCATTAATCATCGAACAGTTGCCGATCTGGATTCTGGTGCCGGCAAAGATGGTGCCGAAGACATCCAAGGAGATTTTCTCGATGGCAATACCCCCGGCGCTGCCGTATTCTTCGCCGGGCTCGGTAATCTCGTCCTCGGTGCCGCCGGCCCGAGAATAGATGCCCGTCCCCGGGATCAGGTTGATCCGCACCAGCAGGAGTTTCAGATCGGCGAGTTCCTTTTCCATATTCTTGACTTTTTTCGAGGTTGAGCTGCCATGATAGCGCTGCAGCCAGCCGATGATGGCGGCCTGCTGTTCCACCACGCTGGCTTTCAGTTTGTTGAAATGGAGCAGCCGTTCGACCATGACCCCGGCCGCGAGGAAGGCCGGCCGGCAGTTCTCCGAGCCCACGTCGCCGGTGGTGATACTGCCTTCGGTAAAGAGGTTGCCGCCGATAATTTTGCTCGTTTGATGGCAACGGATATCGGTGCCGGCGGTGATATCACCGTAATACGACTCCTTGCGGATGACGACCGTGCCGCCGCATTTGAGGGTGCCTTGTTCGATGAAGTTGATGTCGGCATCGCCTTCAGTCTCAAGGATGCTGTTTTTTCCGGTAATGCCACCCCTGACCACCAGGTTGCCCTGACTGACAATCCTGGCGGACGTCACCTCTCCGGAAACTTCCAGATCTCCGCCGACCGTGACCCGAAAGCCCGGCTGGACGGAACCGCGGATGGTAATGCAGTTCATGCTCTCGATATTGCCCGTTTGGTAATCGATGTCGCCGAGTAAAATCTGGTGGGAACATACATTGATGATGCTGTCGTTGACGATGGACAGCACGCCATTTTTGGAGGCCGTCACCTGCAGGGTGTCGCGGGAGAATTTGGCATCGTTCTGCACCTCGATTTTCAGGTCCTTTCCGACCGGTGCCGGCGTTTCCTGACCATAGACATTGATGCCCGGAGTTCCCTGGACGGCGGGAATCTTGGCGGCGATGCGCTGACCGGCCCTGACCGCCACCATGATCCGTCTTTCCCGGAAATCGATGGTGCCGTTTTCGAGCAGTTTGCCGGCGATCGGTCCAATTTCCATGTCGTACCTGAGAAAGGCATTGGTGCTT
>JBBRGP010000037.1:0-13513 GCA_038224105.1 Desulfobulbales bacterium
GCCCATTGCCGCAGCTCCGATGCCTTTATAGTTCTTCTCTTCAACCGGACCCATGACCAAGTTATAGCCTTCACACTTTTCGGCAACGACTTTCAGGACCGCCTCATCTTTGGCTGGATTGGCACAACCCCAGACAATGAGGGGAACTTTGATCGCTTTTAAAACCTTGAGCACCGTCTCAGCTATCGATTCGGGGCTGGCATTCTTGTCATTGGGATCGGCACTTTTCAACTGAATGACAATGGCTTCGGCGCCGAACTTCTCAACACATTTTTTGGCCCAGGCCGCAGGGTCGGAGATGACATCTTTGAAATGCGCCATGACCGGTTCCGGCCAATCTTCCGGTGCTATGTCCCAAATTTCCATAGCAATCAAAGGCTTGTTGGGCATGCTCCCTTCAAAAGTGTAGAAAGGATAACATGACTGACCTCCCACGGTAATGGCGGAATCACCCTTGCCGATGGAAATTGCCTTGATGCCGCCACTATAGGATTCCTTCTTAAGTTCAAATCCCACTTTTGCCTCCTTACTGGTGAGTAATTATTCTCCGGAGGTTGTCAGCAAAAGACCGCGCCAACCTCCCCTTTTCACAAACAAACCAAACAACAAGAGGTACAAAATTTTACTAAGAAGTCCCCAAACTCTTTTTGCGACGCGTCCACCTTTCATCAGGCGTCGAAAACCGGCCCGATAAAACCGGCCGTTATCTCCTCGCTCTCGCGTCCATACGGGCTTTCAGGCGGGGAAATTTTTCGATTTCGGTATGCGGCAGAAACATCGCGGCAATATAATTATCCATATAGGATGGGGTCTCGGACAACTCGAAATTGGTCATTTTTTGCGTGACCGAGACCACATCTCTTCGTATTCTATTAGTAAGGGAGCTCATCCGCGCCCCCATCAGCGAGCCGTTGCCGATAAAAGTGACCCGCTCGGCATCGATCTCGGGCAGAAGACCGATGGTCATCGCCTTTTCCAGATCGATATAGCTGCCAAAGCCCCCGGCCAGAATGATCCTTTCGACCATATCCATGCTCAAGCCGACCTCTTCGAGCAGGGTCATGCAGCCGCTGTAAATGGCCCCTTTGGCCCGAATCAGATTGTCGAGATCGGGCTCGGTAAGAACGATGTCGCGGTCGAGCTGGGTCTCTTCCTTCCAGGCGATGACATATTCCCAGATCCCGTTGGTCGCCCGAATCCGCGGCGTACCATGATCGCGATTGAATTTTCCCCGGTTGTTGATGACCCCCATCTCGAACATGACCGCGACCATGGTGATCAGACCCGAGCCGCAGATACCCTTCGGGCGCACGTCGCCAATGGTAAAGATCATCGGTTCGTAGGTATTCGGATCGAGGGAAAAATCTTCAATCGCCCCTTTAGCTGCACGCATCCCGAATTCAATACCGCCGCCCTCAAAGGCGGGACCAGCGGAACAGGCGGTACAGGCCAGCCAGTCCTTATTACCTATCACCAATTCGGCGTTGGTGCCGATATCGAGAAAGAGGGTCAGCTCCTCCTGCCGGTACATTCCCGAACCCATGACTCCGGCGACGATATCGCCCCCGACAAAACTCGATACCTGGGGGTAGATTAAAGCAATGGCGTGGTCATTGAGATCAATCCCCACCGTCGCCGCACTGAACGGAGGATAAAGTGACGCCGCCGGCACATAGGGGGCGCGGCGGATATTGCGGGGATCGACCTCGAGGAACAGCTGGGTCATGGTGGTATTGCCGGAAAAGGTGATTGTCGAGATATCCTCGCGATCCACCTTTGACGAGGTGATTATTTTATTTAAAACGCTGTTGAGGGTGCCGACCACCACCTCATGGAGTTTCGCCAACCCGCCCTTCTTCTCGGCATACATTATGCGGGAGATGACGTCTTCTCCGTAGCTGATCTGACCGTTGAAATCTCCGGCCTCGGCCAGACACTTGCCGGTTGCAAGGTCGATCAGCTGACCGTAGATCGTCGTCGTCCCAATATCCATGGCGACTGCGTAATTATTAGCAGTTGTGTCACCAGGCTGAACATTGAGAATGAGATTTTTGCCATCGTCCCGGACCGGCCGGATGACCGTCACCGTCACCTGAAAGCCATTGTCACGAAGAATTCCCGGCAGCTTTCGAATCACCGGCAGAGTGAGTTCAAGCTTATGCTCACCTGCTTCGAGTTTGAGGGTTTCGATGAGCCGCGTGACATCGGGCATATTGTTCTTGGAATTGGGCGGTGGCAGAGTAAGAAAGATTTTTTCTACGGGGGGAATGAACAGCCCTTCTTCTTTCAGACTCTCGAAATCCATGTCCTGAATCGTCGCTGTCCGCCGTGGCGTGACTTGCAGATTCATAACACTTTTATCTATTGCGGATTCGACAGGGATGCGAACGACGACGTTCTCGGAAACCTTTGCAAGACAGGCAAGACGGCAGCCTTTCGCTTTCTCCTCGTCCTTGATCTTTTCGTTCAAGCCCCCGGCAACAGAGCCTTTCTCGACAAGGATTCGGCATTTCCCACACACCCCCTCCCCGCCGCAGGAAGCATTGATATGCACACCGGCCTGAAGCGCCGCCCGAATCAGACTCTCTCCCGGGGGTACGGAAATAACCCTGTCGTGGGGAAGAAATGTAACGGTGCAATTACTCATGCCGGTTTCCTTTTGCGCCTGGGAAACGAGTGGGATAAATCACCTTTTCTCCTTCACCGCCTGGCATTACCCGATAACCGCCACTCTCTTTGTGCGTTCCTCGCGGCAATGCCAATTTATCGACCAGCAGTGCAAAAAAGAGATGCTCCCGTACCTACCCTCGAGCAAGCTTCTAAAAACACCGACCAAATATATCATATATTTTTACACTTACAACTTGTAATTAGGGATTTTTCTTTTACTCTTTCTTTTCTTCCTTCGTCAAATAAGTGTTCTTTTTAAATGAATTTTCATATCATTTATTTTGATATTCGAACTTCCCGGAGCGCGGAAAGGGAAACCGTCGCTCAACCGCCTTCAACCGGGCGAAAAGTCACGCCAATGCAGTCATCTCCCCGTAAAAACCCGATCAATGTCGCCTTGACCAAGGCTCTTCAGGTTTTTTGGAGTTTTTTTTCTTTACCAAAAAAATTAATCAAGCAGGCAGAACGAAATTTGCAATACAGTTGGGGATCGGAACATCGGAGACAGGCAGGACAAAGATAATGTCGATGCTTGGCACAGAAATAGACACTCTCCACCAATTGATGATTTTTGCATTTGCCCATCGCTTCCACCCGTAACGGCCCAAACAAGAAGATGTGAGCCGACCATTCCTATTCCCTATCACAGTCATTAATCGGATGCCTTCGCCTATGGACGCTGACGCTCGTGGTATCCTTTGGAGTACAACCGGGCGCATTATATTGAGCATTAGCACAATTGTCAAAGCAATAATCATTCTTATCGTTTATATAAACTCACCTCTATCGAGCCGCTCGAACCCCGGCAACCACTGTAGTCGGTGCCAATAATGCCAGAATACTCAATGGTACTACCTTTTATATAAAGTTGGATGATGTATTATTTTTACCTATTTACGGTATGATACATATACTATATAATGCCTGCTGGAAACTATTATAGGCTTGACAAGCCCATTGGTATTTTTTAATATTGGTCCTACCATTAACAGCGTCCTCCTCCTCACTGGCCGCCTGAGGCTCCGCCAAGGGCTTGGTAAAGCAGGCGCCCTGCGTCTCACCGGTCAGTTTCCAAGGTTGGCGGAGGAGTACGACAACAAACGACAGCCCTCGTCGTCTACCGGTTGAAGGAGTAAACAATGAAGAAAAGCCACATTGAAGAGTTGCAAACAATCTTCGGGAAAGAGCGCGTTCTCACCGAACCTGAGGACATGATTGCTTACAGCTATGACGCCTCCCACGTCGAGATCCGGCCCGAGGCGGTGGTCTTCCCCGCCACCACCGAACAGATCAGCCGGCTGATGAAATTTGCCTACCGGGAGCGCATCCCGGTCACCCCCCGAGGCCAGGGCAGCGGTCTGTCGGGTGGCTCGGTACCCTTGCAAAGGGGCATAGTCCTGGTCATGGACCGGATGAAGCGGATTATCGAATTCGATCCGGCCAATCGGCTTATCACCGTCGAGGCCGGTCTGACCACCGCTGACATCGATCCGATCGCCGCGACAGCCAACCTGTTCTATCCGCCCGACCCGGGCAGCGTCGGCTTTTCGACCATCGGCGGTAATGTTGCCGAAAACGCCGGCGGCTTGCGGGGGCTGAAGTACGGAGTGACCAAGGACTATGTCAAGATGATGAAGGTTGTCCTGCCCCAGGGGGATATCGTCATCCTCGGCAATAAATGCGTCAAACACGTGGCCGGTTTCAACATGGAAGGAATTTTTGTCGGCAGTGAAGGGTTGCTCGGCATCATGACCGAGGTGACCCTCGCTCTGCTGCCCATTCCCGAACACCGCGAATCGGCGCTGGCCATCTTCAACAGCCTGGAGAACGCCGCCCAGGCAGTGTCGGCGATTATCGCCGCCGGCGTCACCCCGTCGACCATGGAATTTATGGACAACGCCACCATCAACGCCATCCAGAATTTCAAGGACTGCGGTCTGCCCCGGGACGCCGCCGCGGTCCTGCTTATCGAAACCGACGGTGAAAAAAATTCGGCCATTGCCGAAATGGCCAAGGTCGAGGTCGAGGTCAAGAAGAACGGGGTTCGCGAACTGGCCCGCGCCAAGTCCGCCGAGGAACGCGACCGGCTGTTCGCCGGCCGCCGCATCGCCCTGAACGCCCTGGCCGGGGTCAGACCCAATCTCATCCTCGAGGATGCCACGGTCATGCGCTCCAAACTGCCGGAGATGGTCCGGGGCATCACCGCTATCGCCGAGAAATACCGGCTGCAGGTCGGGATTTTTGGCCATGCTGGCGATGGCAATCTCCATCCGACCTTTCTTGTCGACATGAAAGACAAGGAAGAGATGGCCCGCACCGAAAAAGCGGTTGCCGAATTGTTCCAACTGGCCATCGACCTGGACGGAACCATCTCCGGAGAACACGGCATCGGCCTTGAGAAAAAGCCGTTCCTGCAGAACCAGCTGGGTGGTGAAGGCATAAGGCTGCTCCAGAACATCAAAAGAACCTTTGATCCCCTCAACCTGCTCAACCCCGGCAAAATGTTCGACATGCCCGAACAACCATCGGCTGAGACGAGAGGTAGTAAGTTATGAAGAGTCATGCCGCCACCACACGACAGGCCGAAGAGCATCTTCTCGAGGCCGCCAAGGAATTTCAGAAGTGCATGCAATGCGGCAAATGCCGAAGCGTCTGTCCGGTATTTAAAGAGATGGGCAACGAGCTCTATGTTGCCAGAGGAAAGAACAAACTTGCTGAAAAGCTGGTCTCGGGCGACATCCAGATCACCCAACGGGTCAAGGACGCCATCAACGAGTGCCTGAACTGCAAAACCTGCTCGGCCAACTGCCCGGCCGGGGTCAGTCCGGAACATGTGGTCCTCAGGCTGCGCTGGTACATCACCACCCAGCAGGGTCTCGGCTTTTTCAAGGCCCTGATCTTTCGCCAGCTGCTGTGGCGCAAATGGCCGATAACCCTGGCAGCCATGCTCATCGGGATCGCCCAGCGCGCCCTCTTCGGCATCGGCCCCGGCAATCCGGTCCGCCATCTCTTTCCGCTGTTCGGTTTTTCCAAACGGCGGTTTTTCCCGCAGCTGGCGCTGAGAAGCGCTCAGAGCCAATATCCGGAGGTCATTCCCCCGAAAAAGGAGCCGGCCAAAATGCGCATCGGTTATTTCACCGGTTGCGCCGGCAACCTCATCTACACCAACGTGGTTAAATCGGTGGTCGACATCCTTACCGGTTACGGCTATGAAGTGGTCATTCCGAAGGCGCAGAAATGCAACGGCACCCCGGTGCTGGCCAACGGCGACTATGAGGGGGCAAAGATGTTCATGGCCCACAATTTCGACCTGTTCCGGCATTACGACCTCGATGCCATAGTCGTTGCTTGCTCCTCCTGCGGGATGGCCCTGAAAAAGGAGATCAAACTGTTTATCGACGACAGTAGAGAGCTCCGGTCTTTCACCGATAAAATCTATGATATCCACGAATTTATTGAGAAAAACATCAATATTCAGGCCTCCGACCTGGGCCAGCTGCCGTACCGGGTAACCTACCACGACCCCTGCCATATGGTGCGCGGCCAGGGCATCAGCCACCAGCCCCGCCAACTCCTGCGGATGATCCCCGGGGTGGAGTTTAAAGAAATGAAGGACGCCGCGGTCTGCTGCGGCAGTGCCGGCAGTTACTGCCTCACCCACTACGATACGGCGATCAAGATCAACAACCATAAGGTGGCGAACATCCGCCAGGCGGATGTCGATTATGTCGCGACCGGCTGCCCGACCTGCGTCATGCACATCCAGGACAATCTCCTCCAGCACCAATCGCACGAGAAGGTGCGCTTCGTCGTCGAGATGCTCGCCGACTCCCTGCGCGCCGCCGGCACTATTTAACTCCATGACGCCCCCAACCCTTCTACCCGGCAAGGATGCCAGCCTCGAAGAAACCATTGCCAAAGCCACGGCACGGCTCAAGTCGATGAGCTTCGAGACCGAAGCGGTGAGCTGGCTGAATCCGGCACCGGACTGCTGGTCGGTGCACCTGCGCTCGACCGCCTGCGCCCACCTCTATACCAACGGCAAAGGCACCTCGAGAATGGCGGCCGAGGCCAGTGCCCTCGGCGAATTTTTCGAACGGCTCGCCACCAATTACTTTTTTGCCGACTGTTTTCTCGATGAAGGAATGGCTCCGGCCCCCTTTCTTTTTTATCCTGATGAAAAATGGTTCCCGCCAAACGGGAGTTCGGCAATCCCGGTGGCGGCCCAGGACGGTACCGAACTGCTCACCGATCACCTGCGCCGCTTTTACAACGGCCAGGGCGAACTGACCTTCGAAGATCTCTGCGACCATAACAGCGATTCGTCTCGGCGCGGCGTCGGTGCCCTGCCCTTTATCGACCTGGCGACCGGCCGTACCGTCTATTTCCCGGTCAGCCTGCTCAACACCCTGTATGTCAGTAACGGCATGGCCGCCGGCAATTCCCGCGCTGAATGCTGCTCCCAGGCCTTGTCCGAGATCGTCGAAAGGTACGTCAAAAATATCATTATCAGCAAAGGCATCTGCCTGCCGGATGTGCCAATGCCGGTGCTCCGCCGCTATCCCCGGCTCTGCCGCATCCTCGACCGCCTCGCCGCGGACGGCCTGGTCGTCCGGGTCAAGGATGGCTCCCTCGGCGGAAAGTTTCCGGTTATCTGCGCCCTGTTGATCGACACCGGCAATGGTGGCGTCTCCGCCGCCTTCGGCGCCAATCTCCGTTTTGAAACTGCGATTGAACGGACGCTGACCGAGCTGCTGCAGGGTCGCAACCTCGAAGGTCTGAAACATTTCCAGCCGCCCTGCCACGACCTGGCGCAGGTTGCCGACCCCTTCAATCTCGAAAGCCATTTTGTCGATGCCGACGGCCTTTTAGCCTGGAGCATGTTCCGCACCAGGGCGGATTTTTCCTTTTCGTCCTGGGATTTCGATGGCTCCACCGAGCAGGAACTGCACCGGTTGCACGGTCTTTTCAGCAGTCGGGCAATCGGTCTCTTCCGCGCCGAATACCGGCACCTGGGGATATACAGCTGCCGCATTGTCGCACCGGGGATGTCGGAGATCTACCCGGTCGACGACCTGATCTATAACAACCGGACGGCCGGCACCGCCCTGCGCCCCGACCTGCTGCAACTGCCCGGCATGGACCAAGCGGAGCTCGCCGGCTTCCTCGACCGGCTGGAGGGCCTCGGGCTGAATGACCAGCAGCTGCTCGCCCCGATCATCGGCATTCTCTTCGATGACAACTGCCCCTGGGCAACACTGCGTATCGGCGAATTAAAGGCGCTCCTGCTCCTCGCCCTTCGCCACCATGGAGAGGCCCTGCACTGGTGCGCCTGGTGCCTCGATTACGCCGAACTGCCGGTGCAGCGCCGGCGGCTCTATACCTTGCTCCACACCCTGCTGGGGTTCAGCCTCGCCGACCACCGGGCGAGCGAGTATGACGACAGCCTCACCCTCCTGTACCAGGACGAGGAGATCCAGACCGGACGGGCTATCGTCGACGGGCGGACCCGTTTTCCGGGTCTGGCCTTTGCGCCGACCTGGTCGGAGATCGCTCAGGCGCATCGCCGCCTCCTGGACATCTACGGCAGATTGAGTGCCATCAAAGGTACTGGGGGACTGACACCCCACACGGGGGTATAAGAGTTACCCGGTGAGAACGGCTTTGGCCTCCCGGGCAATGGCCAGTTCCTCATTGGTGGGAATGACCCAGACCTGCACCCGGCTCTTTGTTTTGCTGAGCAGGGTCGATTTTTTGATGCGCTGGCGGTTGGCCTGATGATCAAGCATGATGCCGAAGGGCTCCAACCCTGCCAGACTTTTGGCGCGGACCACGTCGTCGTTTTCGCCGATACCGGCGGTAAAGACGATCGCATCGACCCGGCCGAGAATTGCCATATAGGCGCCGACATATTTC
Organism: Desulfobulbales bacterium; assembly: GCA_038224105.1. Classification (GTDB taxonomy): domain Bacteria; phylum Desulfobacterota; class Desulfobulbia; order Desulfobulbales; family Desulfocapsaceae; genus Desulforhopalus_A. The sequence continues at coordinate 8,587 of JBBRGP010000037.1, forward strand.
TTATTGCGGTAGGTCTGGACCTCGAGGGCCAGTTTCGCCCGCTCGTTGCCGGCGGCGATGGCCGCGTGGATATCGCGCATGTCGTTTAAGCCGCACAAGCCCTTCAAGCCTGAATCCTTATTGAGCAGCCGATCGATGGCCTCGATATCCATGTTGCAGTTACGGGCGAGAAAGACATGGATCGCCGGATCGACATCACCGCTGCGGGTGCCCATAACCAAGCCCTCAAGGGGCGTGAAGCCGAGGGTGGTATCGACGCTTTTGCCGTTTTCGACGGCGGTCATGGAGCAGCCATTGCCGAGGTGGATGGTGATCAGGTTCAACCCTTCGAGCGGCCTGCCCATTACCCTCGCACATTCACTGGCCACGAATTTGTGGGAGGTGCCGTGAAAGCCGTAGCGGCGGATCCGCTGCTCTTTGTATAACTCGTAGGGCAGGGCGTAGTGATAGGCATGGGGCGGGATGGTCTGATGGAAGGCGGTATCAAAGACCGCCACCTGCACCACCCCGGCAAAAAGTTCCTGCGCTACCCTAATGCCGTCGAGATTCGCCAGGTTATGCAAGGGGGCGAGGGGGATATTTTTTTCGATGGCCGCCAAGACATCGGATGAAATGATGGTCGGCTGGTGGAAATCCTCGCCGCCATGAACCACCCGGTGGCCGATGGCGCCAATGGCGGTTCGATCGGCGATAACCCCCTGCTCCTTATCGGTGAGCAGCTCGACGATGAGACGCATGCCGCAGGTATGATCGGCAATAGCCGCCGTTTTCTTAATTGTCCATTCAGTTTCGGAACCCGGCCGGAATTTGCACTTGAGCAGCCCTTCAGCCTCACCGATTCTCTCGACCAGTCCCGACGCCAGGACCGTTTCATCCGCCATATCGAGGAGCTGAAATTTGATCGAGGAACTGCCTGAGTTGATGACGAGTATCTTCATTTTTTCCTTCTTGTTCCTGTTACTGCTGCTCTTGCTTTCATCGGTTTCCTGCCGAATCCGGAAGGCACCCGATAAAACGACATCGATAAAGGAGACGATAGATACCTCGTCGCCATGGGCAAGGCAACAAGAAAATGGCCCCACCCCCGGCCGCTTCTTCGTGGTTTTTCACTAAACCACGATGCGACCAGTGCCGGCATTTTTGTCTGCCGTTTTTAAGATTTACAATCGTCGGCAACTCCTGGCAAAAGGTGAAATATTCATATTTTTTTCATGACAGCCGTGACCACTGACACTTGGCCCAACCAGCAATTTTCAATTGGTATTACCATTGGTCCAAAAAAACTCTGCCGGCCCTGCCTGCCCCCCTCGGAAAGGCTCGACAAACCATCGCCGGGAAAGGTACTAACGCCCTCAAGGTACTAAGGGCTGGCGATTCAGGCCCCTCAAAACCAGATTCTTCGAACATGGAAGATTACGGAGTGGTCATGCGTTACGCAATCCTTCTTGCCGCCGTGCTGATGCAGATGTGCCTCGGCGCCACCTATTCCTGGAGTACCTTTGTCCAACCGCTGAAAGCCCTGACCGGACTTCAGCAGGGACCGGTGCAAGGCCCCTTCACCGTCTTTTATTTCATCTTTCCGCTGACCATGGTGATCGCCGGGATCCTGCTGCCGAGGATCGGGCCGAGGGTCAGCGCCATGGCCGGCGGCCTGTGCTTCGGCGGCGGCTGGCTGCTCGCCGGTCAGGGCGGGCAGAGCTTTATCTTCACCGTCCTCGGCATCGGTCTCCTCGCTGGCATCGGCGCCGGGATGGCCTATATCGTGCCGATCACCGTCTGCATCCGCTGGTTTCCCAACAGCAAAGGTCTGGTCACCGGCATCGCCGTCGCCGGCTTCGGCGGGGGGGCGGCGCTGGTCAGCAAACTCGGGGTCTGGCTCATGGCGACCACGGGCCGGACGCCATTCGAGACCTTTTCGATCTTCGGCCTGATCTTTGTGATTGCCGTAGTCACTGCCGGGGCGCTCATGCACTTTCCGCGGCAGCGGGCAACGGACCGGCCGCGTCACCCGGCAAAGATTGTCGAAATTCTCGGCCATCCGGCATTTTTCCTGCTCTACGGGGCGATGTTCTTTAGCCTTGCCGCCGGTTTTGCCGTTAATGCCAATCTCAAGGAGCTGTATCGGGGCAACGGCAACGCGGTCGAAATCGGTATCACCGCCGTGTCGCTTTTTGCCCTCGCCAACGCCACCGGCCGCATCGTCTGGGGGCTGGTCTTCGACCGCGTCCGATCGGCCACTGCCATCCAGACCAATCTGCTGCTCCAGGCCGCCGTTCTCCTCGCCGCCCCGGCCATGCTTTCCTCGGCCTGGGGCTTTTGGGCGATGGCACTCCTCACCGGCTTCAATTACGGCGGGGTCCTGCCATGATCAATGGCCCGGAGAGGGCGAGGTCATTTTGACACTCAGCGGACCCGGTTTCGCCCAGTCTCTTTAGCACAGTAGAGTGCCTTATCGGCCGCTCCGACCAGATCATCGAGGGTTCCGGCGCCGCTTGCCGCGGTAGCCGCGACGCCAAAGCTCATGGTGACCGCGGTGTGCACTTTCGAACCCTCATGGCGGATCCGCAAAGCCTCAATGGTCAAGCGCATTTTTTCGGCAATCTGTTTACAGCCTTCGTAGTCGGTGTCGGGGAGGAGTATCATAAACTCCTCGCCGCCATATCTGGCGACCAGGTCGGCAGGCCGGTGCACCAGGGCCGAGAGGGTCCCGGCGACGCTCCGGAGACAGTCATCGCCGGCCTGATGGCCGTAGATATCATTAAACTGCTTGAAATAATCGATATCGGACAGGATCATGCCGAGCAGCTTTCCTTCCCTCTTCATACGCTGCCACTCGCTTTTGAGCACCTGATCGAACTTACGGCGGTTGGCGATCTGAGTCAGACCATCGATATGGGCCAGACGGTCCAGCGCCTCATTCGCCCTCTCCAAAGCCACCTCGGCGACCTTCCTTTCAGTTATGTCCCGATAGAGGAGGATGATCAGGTCCTCATTGATCTTTTTCGCGCTCTGCTCGCACAGCAGATATACCCCCGACGCGGTGCACATCCGCCGCTCAATGAAAATAACCTCCCCGGCCCGTAATTTTTCGAGCTGCGGCGGTATTTTTTTTAGATCCTCGGGATGAAAAAGCGAGAAAACATTGCGCCCGACCAGGTCCGGCTCGCGGTAACTGAGCATCCGCAGAATCTGGGGGTTGCATTAAACGACCTCGCCCCGAAAATCGATGAGAAGAATCCCTTCGGCGGCATGCAGGTAGATGGCCCGGTATCTTTCCTGGCTCTCGCGAAGCGATCTCTCCATCCGTGACCGCTTGGCAATTTCCGCCTCCAGCAGGGTATTTTTTTCTTCCAGCTTTTGCCGGTAAATACGGCGAAAATTTTCATAAAAATATGTAAAAATCAAAATGATGGTAAAACTCACCAGAAAGCGAATTTTGAACAGCAGCCCATAAACATGGGCGTCCGGCAATCCCAGCGGAATGAAGAAATAGACGACAAGGCCCACCCACAGGCAGGATATCCACAGGAGCCCCTCCGAACTCCCGAGCAGCATAAAAACGATGAGCGGGGCGGTGCTCACCCAGACGATCATCGAATGATCCTCGCCGCCAAGATATGTGATATAGCAGAGTGTAATAGAATATATCAGGCAGTTGCCCCGATATACCAGCTTTTCCGCCCTGCCCTGGAACAGCAGCAGCCAGCCAAAGCACAGACAAAAAGCACAAAGGAAAAGCAGCAGATAGAGGGGATAGCGGGCCACGGCAACGTTATAGACACCGAAAGCCACCATGACCAGGTAGCCAACGCAGCAGATCACCGTGAATTGGAGAAAACGGCTTTCCCCCTCGCTATCGACGAATTTGTTCTTTCTCGAGCCGAGAAGCCCGGAAATATTAAAGGGGAGAAATTGCTTCATTATCCTTCTCACCCGCCTGCCCGTGGGTTGGTGGGTCGCAAAAATTACCGACGCCGTCTGGCTGCCGCTCGTTCTACCTCATATTCTTCGCAAGCATCTTAATCGACAAACGGGATTCTTTTCAATGCCCCTCCGTGGGATCTGGCTCATTCTCGATAATATCTTCACGAAAACAGCTAGATACTCTTTTATCCGTGACTTAAAAAAAAAGGGCTCGGCTTCTCTTCAACTCTCCGAGAGGGTAATAGCGGCCACGCCAGAAGATTCCGTCGTTTTTCAACACCACGGCCACCGAGGTAATAACGATATGGAGAACAAGGTAAGGAACCAGCAGCGCGCCTGGCAGATACCAAAACGGCAGACCCTGGCGACGAAGACCAAAAGAGAAGATCAGCAGTTTCAGAAGGAGCGCCGCGGCCCACAGGGTCCGGCCCGTTGCCTGGCAGAATATTATTCCCCAGAAGGGCAGGATATTCACCAGGATATGGACAAAAAGGAGCGGGAAAATGAGACTTAACCGGTAGTGAACGAAGGCAAACATATTTTTTTGCAGTCCTTCGATCATTGCCCGGACCGAGTCATACCAGGGCACCGCCACAAAATCCAGGGCGAGCAGGCAATCCTGACGAAACCCCTGTTCCTTGAGGATTTTGCCGAGCATAAGATCGTCGATTGGGTGCATGCGGATTTTTTCATGGCCGCCGACTGCCTCGTAAGCCGACTTTTTGACCATATTGAATGCGCCGATTCCCATAAAACTACGGCTCCCGGCCCGTCTTGCCATCCACGGCCTGAAGATGCAGAGAAGCCCCAGGGCAAGTTCCAGGATCAGACAGTTGAGCAGCCAGCCGTGGGTCAGGTTGCGAAAAAGCAGGGCGAGATGATCCAGGCGCCGGTCGACCATGAGCTTTATCGCCCTGCTGACCGTGGTCGGCTCCATGACCACGTCGGCATCGGTAAAGAGCAGGTAATCACCGCTTGCCAGGGTCGCCCCGCGGGCAAGGGC
>JBBRGP010000038.1:0-13325 GCA_038224105.1 Desulfobulbales bacterium
ATTTTCTGCTTCTGTTTGGTTGTCGACCAAATAACACCACGGAAAATGTCAATGGCGCTTATCGCAAGGTATCATCAATGATGAGCCGTGTCCAAAGAAGTCTGCTGCCCCATCTCAACGGCTGCCCTGCCCAAGTGGCGAGCAGCTGCTTGATTGATATACTTCTTTTGTGTATGTTGACCGGTAGGTTGTCTTCTCGATGTAATTTTTTCTTCAAATCCGGCATTCCTCAAAAATCGATACAAACAATCCCAATACCATATTGACATGATTGGAGATTCTTGATGTCCTACAAAAAAGCCACAACGATTTGGGAGCTTGGAGAGCAACTGAGTTTTCAGGAACCTTTAAATGCCGACGACGAGCGATATGTCCATACTGAAATCGCGCGTGGAGATTTTCAGTTACAAAGCCCTTTTGAAACCCTATGGAATCGATCCTCAGCCTACGGGGTATGAACTCAAATTTGAGCCGAATGGAGTGTACAGTCTCTTTTGCGGCCACCGCGGTTGCGGCAAAAGCACCGAACTGCGTCAGCTGCATGCGCGACTGAATAAACCGGAGCTTTTTTTCGTCGTTTTTGTCGATGCCCTCAAGGAACTTGACATCAACAATCTGGCATACGCCGACGTCCTTCTGGCGCTGGCGAAAACACTGATAGAGCGGATAGAAAAAGCCGGTCTGGATATCGATCAGGTATACCTCACCAATCTCGAGAGGTGGTTTGCGGAACGCATCGCAAAGCATGAAACCACCAAAGACTTTGCTGCGGAAATCAAGACCGGCTTGAAAGGGAAAGCAGGCATCCCTTTTCTTGGCGAGCTTTTTGCCCAACTGACCACCTCTTTCAGAGTAGGTTCGACTTATAAAGAAGAACTTCGGACCGTAATCCGCAACTCCTTTTCAGAATTTGCCCAAGCAATCCAGCAACTCATCGATGCGGCTGGCGAAGCAGTCAAAAAGCATAGCAAGGGGAAAGCACTCCTCTTTATTGTGGATGGCACCGATCGTCTCAGCGGTGTTGACAGCGATAATTTTTTCATCCGTGACGCCCATCAACTCCTGCAGATCCGAGGCAACTTTATCTATTCGGCAATCATCGACCTGATCTATGAAAACAACCAGGTGCAACAGATTTTCGCCAATATCTTCAAGCTGCCGATGATCAAGATTGAAGAAAAATCCTCGCGCGAGCCGAACCAGGCCGGGTATGAGGCAATGCGTGAAATCATTATCAAGCGTGCTGATCCCTCCCTTTTCGATAGCCATGATACAGTCACCCTTCTTATTGCGCATTCCGGCGGCCATCCTCGTGACCTTCTCCGTCTGCTGATCTATGCCTTCAAAAAAGCGGAAGGTGAACGAATCGACCGGGTCGCGGCCAAAGCGGCGGTCAAGGAATTGGCAACCGATTACAAGAGAACGCTCAGCGAAGAAGATTTTCAACTTCTCTGCAAGATTGACAATGCTCCCGACGAAACACACAATTCCAAACAGGCACGTACCCTCCTGTATCATCTAGCACTCTTGGAATACAACTCCTTCTGGTGGCGTTCTCATCCGGTGGTACGCATCCTCCCCGGTTACAAGGCCTGTCAACCCCCCGGACTTTCCCATGGAGCCACTGAAACAACCGGTGAATAATCGACTCGTCACTGCCTCTGACGACTTCCTGACCTGGAACCTGGAAGCGGCACATTCCGGGCCGCTCCTGGATTTTATGCGTCTCATGCAGGGGCATGCCGGTTTTTCCTTGATCTTCCTTCAGTATAACGACCCGCTCTACCGCGACAGACTCATCCCTTGCCTGAACCGCTATGCCACTGCGCCCGTGAAATTCTCGCCTGCTGCCGAATGTGAATATTCTGTCTTTGAGCAAGAGTTATTCGTCCTCGGTACCGGTCATGATCTGATCCAGATTATCGGCTTGGGCGATTGGCTGGCAGGACCATCCCGTGAGGCAAAGTTCCGCGGCTTCAACTACCACCGAGAACTGATTGCCGAAAAGGTGCCGGCAACTCTTGCCCTGTGGATGACGGAAGACGACATTCGTGATTTTGCCTTGAAGGCCCCTGATATGTGGGCCTGGCGCAAAGCGGTCATCGATTTTTCGAGGGTACGGGAGTTGCGCAGCGCGGTCGCCTGGAACCGTATTGACTTAAATCGTGCCGATCTCGGCGAACGCCAGCAGCGGATGACGGAGATTAAAACCTACCTTGCCGAGCATCCCGAGGAGACAATTTCCCGGGCGGGTCTTTTGTCTGAACTTGGCCAAATTCTCGGTCAGCTCGGCAGATCTGATGAAGCATGCAGATATTTGAAAAAGCGGAGGCTATATTACGGCATGCTGAGTACCGACGGGATCGTGCGTTTGTTATCGGATACATCGCCAGAATTTATGCCTTCAAGGGAGAAGTCGACAAGGCCCTCAAACTCCATGAGGAGCTGCTTCAGGTCTTCGAAAGTCTCGGCGACAAGCGTTCCCGGGCGGTGACTCTCGGCGACATCGCCGAGATTTACGTGGGCAAGGGAGAAGTCGACAAGGCCCTCAGGCTCCATGAGGAGAGGATCCAGGTATTCGCGAGTCTCGGCGACAAGCGTGAAAGGGCGGTGACCCTCGAATACATCGCCAGGATTTACGCCTTTCAGGGGGAAGTTGACAAGGCCCTCAAACTCCGTGAGGAGATGCTCCAGATATTCGAGAGACTGGGTGACAAACGTTCCCGGGCGGTGACCCTCGGCGACATCGCCTTGATTTACTTCTCCCAAGGGGAGGTCGATACGGCCCTCAATCTCCATGAGGAGAGGCTCCAGATCTTCGAGAGTCTCGGCGACATCGGTGAATCAGCGCATACCCTCTGGTCGATGGCCCGGATTAATCTTAAAAGGGGGGAGAATCAGGAGGCGCTCGAACGTCTGAACAAGTCCTATGCGATTCTCCTGAAATTGGGCCGTCTCGACGGCATGTGTTTTGTTGAACGTGACCTGGGTCAATTGCTCTGCGGAAGGGAAGAAGGTGAAAAGGGATTGGCAGTTCTTCGCCGTTCGGAGGAAGGCTTGCGAAAGTTCGGCAGGGGAGATCTGGCCAAACAGGTCAGAGAGCTGATTGACACTTTAGAAAAAGAATGAATGGGGGCATCGGCAGCCACCCGCTGCCGGTTGATCAGAGCAGTCTCCGAAACGACGAGGCCTTGATCACCGCCACCACCTCCGCCCCCGCCGAGATCCCCATTTCCCGCACCGACTCCGGGACGATCTGGGCGACCAGCCGGTTGCCACCGCAGGCCAGTTCGACCCCCACCCGGTTGTTGACGCCAAAGAGACTGACCACCCGGCAGGCCAGGAGGGCATGGAGGACGTACATCCACCGCAGCGTTTCCACGGCGAAGCCGGCGGGGAACCAGATGATCAAACCGCTTGCCACCATGGCCGCACCGAACAGGGCCACCGCCAGAAAGAACATCTTTTGACCGGGGTTGTACTTACCGACCTCCGGCATCTTGTCGACATGCCAGAGATAGCCGCCGGCGGCCATGATCCACTGCAGATCCTCGGGGAAGGAAAATATTCCCGCCTCCCGCCACCACATGAGGATGGTCAGGAGCAGGCTGACCCCAAAAAAGATGCCGCCGTAATTATGGATGATCTTGAGGTTTTCCATACCGCCGACGAGAGTGCCGACGAAATTCAGGGTGTGGTACATCATTCCCATCCCGGTGATGCAGAGAAAGAGACAGGACAAAGCCACGCACCAGTGCACCACTCTTTCAAAGGGCCCGGTGGCCTTAATCATTCCTTTTTTCATGACTGTTTACCTTCTTCAACTGTGGTTTCCTCTTCCGGGGTCTTCGGTCCATGGGTGATATAGTGGAGGAAGGCTCCCGCCACGACAGCGCCCGCGGTGATGAGAGCGGCAGGTTTCAGGATATCCTTCCAGACTATGATCGTCATCGGCATCTTCGGCTCGACCGGCAGATGGTCATAGACCTCCGGTTTTTCCGTCAGGACGTAGACGACATGGGTGCCGTCGACGAACTTGTCGCCGTAGACGCTGGCATCGCCGCCCAGTTCCTTGGCCCTTTTGTGGGCCTTGGCGAGCATGGCGTCACGATCGCCGATGGTGATCGCCCCGGTTGGACAGACCTTGACACAGGCCGCATCGGTACAGTGCATGCAGTCGTCTTTTCTAAACAGCCATTTGACGTTGCCGCCCGGGGCTTCAATCTCCTGGAAGCGAATGAGCGTCCAGGTGTTCCACTGCAGATCGGGCGGATTCTGGTAGCTTCCGAAGTTATTGGTCTTGCCGGCCGGCATTTCGTTCCACTGCTTGCAGGCGACCTGGCACGGTCGAACCCTGGACATTCGGTTCGCCGCGCAGTGCATTGATGCCGCCGCCGCAGATCCCCATATTGCCGAGGAGCAGCTGGATCATCGACATGGCCCGGATGTTCTGGCTGCCGACCGTATGGTGGGTCAAGCCGAGGGCGTAGCACTCGGTACCGGCCTTGTCTTTAGCGCCGGTGGCGTCGTACTCACTGTAGACCTTGAGCAGGTTGTCCTTGGAGACGCCGGTGATCGACGAAACCGTATCGAGGGTGTAGCGCTCGTAGTGCTTTTTCAGCATCTGGTAGACGCAGCGCGGATTTTCCAGGGTATAGTCGCGAATCGGCACGCCCTTCTCGTCCTTTTCGGTAGTCCAGGTATCCTTTTTGTAATTCTTCTTTTCCGCGTCGAAGCCGCTGAACAGGCCGTCCTTGAAGTCGTAGTCGGCGCTGATGATCTGCGAGGCGTTGGTATAGTATTTGACGTACTCTCCCTGAATGAGATTGTTGTCGATGATATGCTTGATCATTCCGCCGAGGAAGGCGATATCGGTACCGGAACGTAAGGGTACATGATAGTCGCACCGGGCGGAGGTGCGGGTATAGCGCGGATCGACATGGATGATTTTCACGCCCCGGTCTTTTGCCCGCATGAACCATTTGAAGGCGATCGGGTGGTTTTCGGCGGCATTGCTGCCCATGATCAGGATACAGTCACTGTTCTTTAAATCGATATAATGGTTGGTCATCGAACCCCGGCCAAACGACTCTCCCAGAGCCGCTACGGAGGGGCTGTGTCAGACCCGGGCCTGGTGATCGATGTTGATGAGCCCCATCGCCCGACAGGCGACGCTCCGTGTCCAATTCCAATCTTTTTCCTCCCATTTGTCGCTCTTTGGCGCTCGGTAAAGCACCTTGTGCGGCCGACGACCGTTGACCTCGGTCAGACCAAAAAGTCCTGCGTCCTTGGCGCCGAGCGAACCCTCGTTGATCGGGTGATACGGGTCGCCTTCGATATTGAAGATCTTGCCGGTCAACCGGTCGGTGCTGCAGATCAGGCCGCGGCCCACCGAACAGTAACAGCAGATGGTTGTCGACTGCTTGGCGGCGCGGATCCGGTCCCATCTTGCCGAGTCCGGCGGCGTGCGCCTTCAGTGCAGTGAGATCCAGTCCCAGCGAGGACAGGGCCACCCCTGATCCTATCGCCCCGGACATGGACAGAAATCTCCTCCTGGTAATTTACATACGCACTCCTTGTTGCTGAGGTTAGTCAAAAATCCGTGGATACATCCACGGATAATCAGTTGCCCATAGAGTGAGGCGTCTCATTCAAGATGCGCAGAGGTATAGCAGTTTTGGGCTGTGCAACAACACATTTCCTCGAAACGTCGAAGAACAACTCATTCGCACATGTGTTTGTTTTGTTTGGATTTTTAAGTTAGTAAATGGATGGCTTGCTCTGTAGGCAATTGGGCTACACGGGTGTAGGTGAAGGAATTACGCCAAGTGGGGTACAAAGAAATCGGAAGGGTGTGAATTGGTGGGGAAGCCAGGAAATTGCCGGCAAGCAACCGGGCTCGGGTTGTTTTCGAGAACCGCCTTGGACCAGCTGCAGTAGTTTAATTGCCGAAATTTTTTAAAGGTAAGATCACCATTGACACAAGGTTATTAAGTATGGTTAATCAGACATGAAAATAATATTATTCGTGTTAACGAACCTCATTCTTCCCAGGAAAGCGTAATGTTTTTTCAAACTGCCGGAATAGAAATCCAACCTTGGCTTCCACCTCTTGTTGCATTTACTATCTCGTTTTTTACCTCCATGGGCGGAGTGTCGGGGGCTTTTCTCCTGCTGCCTTTTCAGATGTCATTTCTCGGCTATACCGCACCATCTGTCAGCGCCACCAATCAGCTCTTCAATATTGTTGCCATTCCCAGTGGGGTCTATCGCTATTGGAAAGAAGGCAGGATGGTCTGGCCTCTTACCTGGATCGTGGTGGCGGGCACTTTGCCGGGCGTGCTGTTTGGTGCTGTCGTGCGTGTTAAATTCCTGCCCGACCCTCAACAATTCAAGATATTTGCTGCTGCAGTCCTGCTTTATATCGGGATTCGGATGATTCGTGATCTGCTTGGAAAAAATGCCGGAACAAAGACCAAGGCTGAAAGCGAAAAGCGATTTCAAGAAGTGGTGAAGCGGCACAGGGAGGGCGTAAAGGATGCTGGGCGACCTGATCCTACCAGCCAGTCTGCTGTCAAACTCACCCACTTCAATCTCCGACGATTTGGCTATACCTTTTATGACGAACAATTTAATGTCTCAACCTGGGGAATCTTCTCGCTCAGTTTGATTGTCGGAGTTGTCGGAGGAATTTACGGCATCGGCGGCGGCGCCATAATCGCCCCATTTTTCGTGACATTTTTCCGCCTTCCCGTCCATACAGTCGCCGGAGCCGCACTGATGGGAACCTTCGTCACCTCGGTCGCAGGAGTTGCTTTCTATCAAGCTATAGCTCCATTTTATCCCAACATGTCAATTGCCCCGGACTGGCTGCTTGGAATTCTTTTCGGACTGGGTGGAATGGCCGGTATGTATTTAGGAGCTAGGTGCCAGAAGCATGTCCCGGCAAAAGTTATTAAATGGATGCTTGCAAGTATCATCGTCTTTACTGCCATTAAATATGCCATTGATGCTTTATAAAAATGATCTACCAAAGACCTGCTTGGTGGTGACCAGGACGAATTCACATACAATTCAAGGTGAGCGGAATAAAAAATTCGAGTCATGGAGCGACACCTCCGCTGTTGACGGATATGGCGTCCTCCGGCGTTTCCTTTTCGCCAGCGATAATGCCGGAGGAAGGAAATTCCTTGATATAAAGATCGCGCTGGGGAAAGGGCATCGCGATCTTGTGTTTGCGGAAGGCCCGGTCAATCTCATAATTGATGGCGCTCTTGACGTTCAGCCGTTTATCGATATTGGCGAGATGGCAGCGCAGTTCAAAATTCAGCGAACTCTCGCCAAACTCGAGGAACAGGACCAGTGGCTTGGGCGCCGAACCGTCGTTGATCACCTGGTCGTTGGCTTCGGCAATATCCAAAAGGAGCGTCCGCACCAACTCGGTATCGCTGCCGTAGGCCACCCCGACCGGGACAATGAGCCGGCCGAAGTTGTCGTTCAGCATCATGTTGGTGACCTGATTGGATATCAGTTCCGAGTTAGGGACGATGACATCGGAACGGTCGAAGGTCTGGATCAGGGTCGAACGGACGCTGATCTTTTGCACATAGCCCTCGGTGTTGCCGATGCTGATCCAATCGCCGCGTTTTACCGGTCGCTCAAAGAGGATGATCAGGCCGGACACGAAATTGTTGACGATATTCTGCAGACCAAAACCGATTCCCACCGACAACGCTCCGGCAATCACCGCCAGGTTTGAAAAGCTGAACCCGGCTACGGAAAGGCCGAAGATCAGGGCCATGGCAAAACCGCTGTAACCGGTCATCGTCACCAGTGTTTCCTGGGCGCTGAGAGAAAACCCGGCGTTTTTCAGCCACCGTTTTTCCAGCTGGATCTTCAGCCAGGAGATTAAAGTCCATCCAGCTGCGAAGATAATGAAGCCAAGGACAATACGGGCCGGGGCGATAATCAGGCCGCCGATGTTAAAGCCATCGACCAGATAGGTATTGAGCTTTTGCCGGTCTGGGTCCGGAAGTCCCCAGAGCTGCAGGAAAAGCAGAATACCGATGGACCAGGCCAGAAGTTTGAAGATAACCCGCAGCCAGGTGATGCCGGTCAGCCTCTCCTTGGCGGGGAGTCCGAGTCTACGCCGGAGTCCCTGCTGCCACTGGTATTTGCTGGAAACGAAGCCGCCGATGATTTCATCGATGAAAAAGAGGGCAAAGCGAAGCAGCGCAAAGAGCAGTAAGGTGCCGAGCAGGCCGACCAGCAGAAAGATCGAAAAATTGCGGTAGCCAGACAGCTCGATGATCATCACCAGGACTGAGATGCCGGTGAGCACCGCCCGGCGGGCTTTGTCAAACCTGAGCAACTGGCCGGGCAAGGTTACTGGCCACAGCAGCCACCAGCCGACCATGCAGAGCGTGCAGATGATGACCGACTGGCTGAGTCCGAGGAGGACGGCCAGGGCATTGAAATCGGCCAGGCTCAAATGGGTAAAAAAGAACAGCAGGACCGAGAGAAAGACCATGACCTTGAAGCGTCGAATCGGCAGGGGAGCGGGTGATGACCCGGGTTTGATCGGTTTGAGGTGGTGGTGAAGATGAAACAACAGCAGCGACAGCGAGTAGAGACCGACGGCAAAGAACAACCATGGCCCATAGGGGGAAGAGGTTGAATCCTGACCGCTATGTAGGAGATAGCCTCCGCTGCCGCCGGCCGCCAGGGTTATCGCCAAGGCAAGCCGGCCTTTCAAGGGCAGGAGAGGTTCGGTGGATTGCCGGCCGTGGCACGATCCAAGCTGGCGCTGCAGCAGCCGGAAAAATTTGTGGCCGGTAAAGGCGCCGACCCCGGCAATCACCATGAGTATCAGGATCATCACCGGGCTCAGTTCCCCGAAACCCGACCGGTCGGTCAGATATTCGCTGAGCTGGCTGGTGAAAACGTCGGCGGTCGGCAGAGTCGTGGCGAACCGGCCGAAAAAATTCTGGGTCCGCGAGAAAAAATTGGCTGATTGGAGAATCTTGTTCTGGTCGGCCAGGTCGTTCTGCAGCCGGGTTGCCAGGGTGGCCACCAGTCGACACTCCGAAAGGGTTACCTGGAGGGCCTGTTTCTGCTTATTGAGGTTTTTCCGTTCCTTGATGATTTCCGCGGGTTCGTGTTCCGCGACGGGGCCGAGAGAGACTGTTTCCTGTTCCACGTTGCTGATCTCGCCGGTGGTGTTGTCGATACAGGCAGTGGCGTCCTGGATGAACTGTTCGGTCTGCTGTTTGGCGTTTTCAAGCTGCGGCGGGGAAACCTTGCCATCTTTCATCTGCCTGGAAATCTCTTTAATCTTGACCTGGGTCTTGTCGAAGTTGAACGCCGGCGGCTGGGCATCGGCACTGCCGGCAGGCGCTCCTTGCAAGAGGATAACGAGCAGAAAAAACGAAAAACAAAGGGAGGGGAGTAGGCGCAGCCGTTTTTTAATCATGGAAAGGCGGTAACATCGGAGAAGAAGTTAAGAAAAAGACCGGACGGGAGAAAGGAGGGTGTCGACGCCCCGCCGACCGATTTTTCTGGCGATCTGGCCGGTTCACCCGAATTGTCTTGCCGGAGGAGTTCTGAAGATACTTTTTTCGTTATCGACTATCAAGGTAGAGATTCAGTTTTTTCTCCTTGAGATAGCCAAGTTTACTCTTCAAGCCGGTGTGTCCGGGGGCCGGATGAATAGGTGCTCCGCTTTTTGTGTCGGCAAGTTTAATATCCTCGGTCTCGAGATATATTTCTTTCCACAGCTGTTTGCGGGCAGCATAGTATGCCATATGCTGCAGATCCTTTTTGATCATCGCCGTCGATACCGCAAGACACAGGAGGAGCGAAAGGATGAGGAACGGTTTTTCCGCCTGCACCAGTGAAAAGTAAAGATAGAGCGCCACAAATGCCGGAATCATATAGGTAATATATCGGGAACTCTGGGCCGAATGCAGACCGAGCGAGAGTCTGCCAACCGCGGTGTTGAACAAGAACAGGAGGGTAAAGAGAATGAGGGTGCAGATGATCAGGCTGATGTTTTTGTCCATGGCCGGATATGGGGATGTTGCCAGGGTGCAGGCGATCAGTCGCCGCCCGTAAAGATAGAGCAGCCAGCAAAGACCAGAAAATGTCAGCCCGCCGGCCAGGAGCGAAGGTAACCCGACTCCCTTAACGCCCCAGAAATTGGCGAGACCGACCAAAACATACAGCGGGTATTTCCATGACTGCGGATGAGGAAACGAAAATCCCTCGACGGCTGGATGAAAGGTGTAGCCGAGGGTGAAGGAGTATGCGGAAAAAGCGGCGACTATCAAGGCGCCAGACGACAGCCAAAGACCGGCGGTTTGGCCTTACCGATATTCGCTGACACCTTCAAGGACAAGGAGGACCGGGGTGATGACCCCGATAAAAATACCGAATCCGGTATAGATCATGAGGAAGTTGACGAGGAGCAGACCGGAGTATCGCCAAGGGCGGCTTGCCGGCAGCCAGGCCAGGCAGTACAGGGCCATGAGGAAAATTGGCACGGAGCCGTGCGAGAGATTGGGGGTTCCGCAGAATATTTCGTACTGAAGGGGGGTGAGAACGATCAGCAGGAGAATAACATCGAAACGGGTCCATCGTCCCAGCAGTTTCCTCTTCAGCGCGGCAAACAGCAAAGTGGTGAGAACCATGATGCCGCCCGCGGCAAAACACTCAACCCTGCTGTTCCAGCCGGAGAGGTGGTTGATGACCTTGGTGAGGATAAAACCGAGGCCTTGGCGGTGCGGGCTGTGTTGCCAGGTGAATAATTCCCAAAGCGACAGCTGTCGATCGAAGAAGAAGGCGGAGTAAAAATCCCACTGGTCCCAGAACAGAATATTGATGCTGTAGCGGTCGATAAGATAGAACCACCTGAAGACTACGCATGCTGCCAGCAGCCAGCAGAAGATGAAAAAGGTCCGGGAGGCCTGCAGGGTGTCATAGAGGTTCTGGCCTGCCCGCCCAAGGGCGAGCAGGGGGGTCGAGGGGAAGATGACCGCGCTCTGCCGGCCAAGAGCACCCTTTGCAACTCCGGTCTCTTCTTCGTGTTGTCGCGGTAACATAGACCGTGAAGATATCCTCTTTCGCGACGCTTGGCAAGCGTAACCAAAGTCGACCGCCAGAATACGCCCTAAAGCGGGCTGAAGCCCGCAACCCAAAGACTGTAATCCCCTCCGGGGATAAGTACCTTGAGACAGATTTATTTGCTGCTAAAAAAACAAGAAATAAATCTGTAAGGTACTAAAAACCAGGCCCGTGCAGAAAAAGGTAGGTAATGAGGACGGCACCCAGGATGGCAACGGCCAGGTTTGCGACTACGCCGAGATTGACGCGATAGCCGGCCGGAATCTCGACGGTCTTAAGGGTCCGAACAACCGATCGGTATTGGGCAACTGCGCCGGCGGCGGCAATTGCCCCCAGGGCGATGAAGGCGAGACCGATCCAAAAGCTGGCGTTTCGCTGCAGGGCCTCGCCGGTGTGAGGCGAGAGCATATGGACAAACAGGCCAAAGCGTTCGATGACAAAACCGAATGCCATCAAGGTTAAACTGGTGCGATTCCAGGCAAGGAGCGTACGCTCGGCGGCGAAAAGCACCCTCGGGTCGTTGAGGTCGGACATCTGGCGTCTCCAATCGGCAGGCGGGCTGCAATCAACCGGGTCGGCACGGTTTGTGAAACGTGCCGGTCCGGAAAGGATGTGGGGTACAGTCAGGTTAGGTGAGTCGCTGCTTCTGACTTACTTGCCGGGCTGGGGGAGCGGTGCAAATTCGATCGGCACCCAACTGTATCCGCCTTTACCCTCCGCCCGGACATGGCCGATGCCGGGAAAGGGCAGATGCATCCCGGCCACCAGGGATTTGCTGGCCGCCATGGCCTTCATGATGCCGCGCCGGGTGGCGATCGCCTGTTTCTGGTCGATATCGAACTCGATGGAAACGCCGGGTCTGGCAAACTGGACGGCGTGGGCATGCACCAGATCACCCCAGATCAGCAACTTCTGGCCCTCGGATTCAACCGCATAGGCGGTATGACCCGGGGTATGGCCATTGGCCTTGACCGCCTTTATCCCGGGCACCAGGACGCTGCCCTCGACGAAGGTTTGCCACTGGCCGCCGGCCAGATACGGGGCGGCGCTGTCGCGGGCCATTTTAAACATTGGCTGGAGGTCGGGCGGCGAACTGTCGGCGGTCTGCCGCGACAGCCAGAACTCGCTGTCCACCCGCGAGACCATGACCTTGGCTTTCGGGAAGATCGGCTGGCCGCCGGCGTCACCGAGTCCGCCGATATGGTCGGGGTGCATGTGGGTGATGATGACCGTATCGACCTGGGCCGGTTCATAGCCCGCCGCCTTCATGTTCTGCAGGATATACCCCATGGAGCGGCCGAACAATTTTGCCGCACCGGTATCGACCAGCACCAGGTGGTCGCCGGTGTTGATCAGATAGGCGTTCACCGCCGTCTGCATCTTCGGATTCCCGACAAACATCCGGGCCAGCAGCCGGTCGAGGTCGGTTGGGGTGGTGTTTTTCAGGAGCTTGGTGTCGGGTTCGATGGCGCCGTCGTAAAGGGCGGTGATTTCAAACTGGCCAAGCTGGTATCGGTAGTAGCCGGGCACCTGGGTGAGGACCTTGGGGGCTTCGGCTTGGACGGCAGGTACGATCCCGAGAAGGACGATGACACTGAATGCCAGGATCAGACGAAAGTAGTTGAACATGGGGATAGCTCCTTTTGCAAAAATTCAATGCTCGCTGTGCTGCAAACACCGGTAATCTTCACGGTCTGGTCTTAAAAAGCAGCCGCCGCTTGCTGTTTGGAGAAATTCGCCCATTTCGGCACCATCTCCGAGGGGCTCGCCGGTATATGTGCTTTCCGCCAAGAGCAGGATTCGGTAATTGGAGTTTTTCTTTTTCCAGAGGTAAGGCCACGTTAAATTCGGAAAGGAAAGATGTCAATTTGTAATTTGGGATGCCGGTATGCCACGAGATCGATACCGCCGGGGGCAACCAAGGCGCGGCCGCAATATTTTTGGCTGCCGATGGTCGCGAGCCGTTCTCTTTGCCCTTGCAGGATTTCGAGGCTGTCGGGTGCCGGCAGGTCCTTTTCATTCGGCAATGCTTCTGCTAGAGTAGCAGGAAAAGCCCCTTTGCCCGTTGAATTTCACCGCACCGTGATCGAGATGTTGCATAACAAGAAAATACAGAGCGGCGTTTTAATCACCATCACCTTTTTGGTCATCGGTACGATAGGATATATGGGGCTCGAGCATTTCACCCTGCTCGACGCCCTGTA
>JBBRGP010000039.1:0-13156 GCA_038224105.1 Desulfobulbales bacterium
AGGATACTATTGTATAATTTTAGGCGGCTGGACCAGGGAACGTCGGTGCAGCAGGGCCTCGTTCCCTCGGAAAACGCGAACAGCAACTGGCCGAGATCGATAGCCGGCGGACCGGCCGGTTCCTTGACCGCTTCCGGTGGCTGAACGGTTTGCGCCTCACCGCTCTGCAGAACGCAATCGAAGACGGCGCCCCGGTCGACCGCCAGTTTCCGGGTCCGCACCGTCCCGACATGACAGCCGGTTGTTCGCAAGGCCAGAACGTCGGTGACGACATTGCCCTCCATATGGCCGGAGCAGTCGATGATCTGTGCCGATACGTCGCCGGAAATCCTTCCGGTTTCGCGAATTTCGAGAATCCGGCCGGAGAAGGAGCCTGTCACCTCTCCCTCCAGGACGACCCGGCCGTGACACTCGACGACCCCGGTAATCACCATCGATCGGGTGATTCTGCTTTCACTCTCATCAGCCATTGTCAATCCGCGCAAGCCCGCATTCGGGCCCTCCTCCAACCATTGTCTCGATGAACCAGTGTCAGCGCTCAAAGGTAGCATGTTCAGCGGCGGCTGCAAGGAAAACCTGAAATTTTAGAAAATCATCGGTTATATCGGCGACAAAAAGGTGCCAATCACCCTCGATTTCTCGAGATACCCGGCAAGAAACGAAAAAAATGACTATTGTCATAACAGCTGCCGGCCTGTGGAGGGCGCCGGCCATGTATTGTCGGGACACCGGCGCACCAAGCCGCGGCCCGGAACCGCCGAGCCGGCTCCATCCCCTAACCATCACCAACACCATGTACCTTGCCCGTCTCAATGACAGCCGCGGGATCCGCTACCAGCTTCGCCGGTCATACCGGGTCGACGCCACTTCCTTTAGTTATCGGATCGTTTATGATCTCGGCGACAATCCTGGCCAATTTATCGAGCCCTTCGGGGATCACTGTGTCCTTTTTGACAGCGGTCTACTGACGGCGGTGGCCTCCGAAACCGACGTCAACGGAGACCTCGTCCTGGAACGGCTGCTCTTAGACTTTCTGCCGACGGCAACGAAACGGCGGCTGAAACACTTTCCGCCCCGCACCGTCGCCCATCGACCGGCACCGATTTCCCCCGAGGAACGGGAGGAAATCGCTCGCCAGGTTCACCTCTTCGATCGCCGCCGCCTCTATTATCTCCGCTACGGTGCGGTCGACCAGAGCCGCCTTTCCCGCCTCCATGAAAAATGCTGCCGGCCGTTGCTCGGCCAGTGCCGCGATGAGCGCGAGTACGCGTTTATGGCCGAGGAGGCGGCGCTCGAGCCCGGTCTTTATCGCCAATACGTTTATGCGATCTTCGACGTCCAGAAACATTTTCACCAATCCTTCGCCCCCTGGTTTCCGGAGGCGCTGGCCCAGGACGAGATTGCCGACCGCTTCCTCGCAGAGCTGTGCCGCCTGAACGGCGACACCAGCTTCTTTCAAGGGGAAGGGGCCGGAACAAGCCTGCATCACCACCTGCGCCGCTATCTTATCATGTTTTTTGACTACCGCCCGGCCAGCCGCTCCTTTCTCGATGATTTTACCGAAGCCTTTCTCGCCGACCATCGCCGCTTCCGCTGGCCGGAAAGAAAACTGGGGCAGAACCCGGAAAAAGTCAGTGAAATTTTTGCCACCCCCTACCTGGAGCTGCGGCGGATGAGCGGTGCCCAGCTCAACCGGCTTTACCGGAAAAAAGCAATGCGCCTCCACCCCGACCTCGGCGGGGACCACGACCTGTTCATCGAACTGACCGAGGCGTACAATGACCTGCGCCGCGGCAAAAAATAGCATGACACTGCCGCCGACTCGAAAAAGGAAACTGAGCGCCGCTCCCGCCGGATACGGGGTTTCTCACCGGCCGACAAAAATAAGGGTTGATAACTGTTTTGCAAATTCGTACTCTCCTGGTAAGAAGGCTCCGGCCTTGCTCAGCCCGGGCAATGAAAGTCTTGCTGATGTCCCGGGCAGACACGCCGATACGTATTGCTTGTGATCGACAGCATGGCCGGATGCCTGAGATTCCTCCCCACCAAGGAGCACCTTTGGAAACGGATAGCCGACAGGACCAGGCCGAAAGCCAGGGGCAACACAAGCTCGACGAGGAGCACGCCATCGATGAGGCGTTGCAGCAGATGACATCCCTTTACATATCCCGCTGTGTCCAGACGCCGCTGGGCGCCAATGTCATTATCCGGGAGATCGACAAAAAGGAGTAGGTTCTGCCAGGATCTCTGCAGAGCCGGTTGGTGAAAAAGCCGAACCTGAGGGTACAGCAATGGGGAAAAAGAAGGTGGGGGTTCTGATCGGCGGTTCCGGTCTTATCGGCGGGACGATCGTCAATTTCTATAAGAGAAGATATCCCGACAGTTTTGATATCCGCGCCCCGAGCAGCAAAAAACTGTCGATCCGGGAGGAAGCGGACATCTGCCAATACCTGACCGAGGTCAACCCCGACTTCGTCATCAACGCCGCCATGGCCAATCTCGGATCGGACAGTCAACTAGCCTACGAGGTCAACTATCTCGGCCCGGTCAACCTGGCCAGAGCTGCCAGCGCCCTGGGCATCCCCTTTATTCATATGAGTTCCGCCGCCACCCTGCCGGCCGGAGAAAACCTCCGGGAAGAGGACACGTTGCCCATCACGCCCCAGATGAGCAACTACGGCAAATCAAAACTGATGGCGGAACTGACCTTGAAGCGGATGGCCGAACAGGAAGGGCTGGACTACTCCTGCGTGCGCCTGGCTATCGTCTACGGCGCCCACGACCATAAAATCCAGGGCTTTCACCGGCTGTTCTTTTCCATCGCCGACGAATCGATGCCGGTACTCTTTACCCGCAAAAACACCCTCCATTCGTACAGCAATGCCAGGAAACTGCCGTTTCTGCTGCACCATATGCTGGAAAACCGTGACGAGTTCAGCGGCAACACCTACAATTTCGTCGATAAAAATCCGGTCGATCTGGCCACCCTCATTCTCACCATCAAATCCTACCTGCAACTCAGCCTGCCAAAGGAGATCTATATCCCCTACTGGCTGGCAAGCAGCGGCAAAAAAGGGATGGACATTCTCCTCCGGGTGTTCCGCCGGATCGGCCTGAAAGCAACCCTGCCCCCGGAATTGATGTTTCTCGACAGCTTCTACAAACCGCAGACCCTCAGCACCAACAAGCTCAAGGCGTCCTCGTTCGTCGATCCCATGCCCGAGGAAACGATTTTCACCAGGCTTCCCGAACTGGTGGTCTACTATCTTACCCGGTGGAGTCTTGAGAATCTCATCTCAACCTATGACGATTGCCTCGGCAAAGACCAGTCGGTGATAAGAACCTTCGCCAACAATCCGGAATTTCTGCTGGATACCGTCCATTCCCGGGGAATCGGGCCATTTCCCTGCATGAAGAAAAAGTGAGAAGAACGACCAACCCAACAAAATTCACAGCCCCGGCTGGTTTTCTTTCCACATATCTGGTATAGACAACCGACTTCCCGTCCCCATACCGCAACCAGATCCGCAATCCCGGAGCGCTCGCCGACCTATGACCCTCCTCAATAACCCGGCCATTATCCAATTCATCAAATACGCCTTGGCCGGCGGCCTGGCCACCCTTACCCATATTGCCATCTTTCATCTCCTGGCCTGGAAGGTTTTTCCATCCCTGCAGGAAAACGATCACGCGGTCAGGTTTTTCCACCTGACGATCCGCAAGGTCAATGATGCCACCCGGGCGCGAAACTCGATGATCGGCAACCTCCTCGCCTTCCTCGTCGCCAATATGGTCGCCTACATCGCCAACATCCTCTTTGTCTTTCAGGCCGGGAAATACCACATCGTCATCGAGATCCTACTCTTTTACGCGGTCTCAGGCCTCAGCGCCTTCATCGGCACCATGCTGATGGGCGTCCTCATCCGACGTTTTGGCCTCCTTACCACCTATGCCTTCGGCGCCAATATTTTTACCGCGGTGATGTTCAACTACGTGATGCGAAAATTCTTCATTTTTCACGGATAGTATCGGTCGCTTATTTTTCCAGGCTTTCTGACTCGCCAATTTTCCAAATGAGCATGGCGCCGAGCAGCACATTGTCGGTGGTGTCGACGAGCGGACTGTCGTCGTAGGCGGCGCCGTCGAGATGGAGCCAACGGCCAAAGCAGCTGACCGAAACTCTTGCCGTCAGTTCTTTAACCACACTGGCGGACAGCTGCAGGCCGCCATACCCCCCTCCCGCCGTAAAGGCAGCTCGGTCGGCCCGAGCCTCGGCCGGTCTGACTTCATAGAAGTAGCTGTGCAGCGCCGCATCGGCGAACCGTACGCCGGTGCTGACATGGAAGCGGATCTTCTCCGCCTTGAAAAGTGTTGAATCTCGGTAGATGAACGAAAAATCGGAGACATAGCCTTCGTGCCCGACCTCCGGGCCGCCGTCGATATCGACGGAAAAGGCGGCCCGCAGGCTGGCCTGGAGAAAGAGGGAGTCCCGCTCCCCGTATTCGAAGAAATAGTAGTTGAGGGCCGGGCCGATTTCCCCGGTAGCAGCCAGTTCCGCCATGCCCTCCCGGGCCCGATTGTCACCGGCCGGGGGATTGCCGGACAGCGAGATATCGGTCTCGAAGTGGTCGTTGCGCCAGAATATCCCCCGCACCCCTTCCCGATTGGCCCTGACCACCTCCCCCCGATAGACCAGATAGGGCAGGGGAAAAAAATAATTCTGGTATTCGTCCGACCCCGGATAGTGGGGAAGACGGGCGGCCATGGCGACCAGCCCGTATTCATAGAGCGGCAGCCTGTCAGGCGGTAAACCGGCAGCGAGGCCGGGATAAGGCCCCGCCAATCCCGCCGCAAGGGGAAATAGCGCCGCAAAACGCCAAGCTCTGGCCGCGTCCGACCGGAACTCCCGAGCAAGGAGCCGCCGAACCGCGGCATTTCGAGATATGTTTGTCACGAGCCCGGGGTGATCCCTACCGGTACAGCACGGCGACGCTGTCCGCCTTGCTCAGCCGTTCCGGGGCTGGCATCCGTCTGGCTTGCCAGTACTTTTCCTGCCAGTAGGCATCGTCAAGGCTGGAGATGGTCACCCCCCGCGACAGCGAGGCATGGATGAACTGGTCATCGGCGAGGTAGATTCCCACATGCTTTTTCCACAGCCCGGTGTTGAAAAAGACCAAATCGCCCGGCTGCAGCGATGCTCTCGGCACCTCCCGACCACTCCCCGCCTGTTCTCCGGCGGTTCTCGGCAGCGGCAGATCAAATAATTGGCGGTAGGCAAGAACGGTGAAGCCCGAGCAGTCAACGCCGGACGGGGACATCCCGCCGTCGACATAGGGCGTGCCCCGCCATCTTTCATAGTGGCGTTTGAGCAGCACGACGGTCTCCTTGCTGACCCCCTGGATTTCCGCCCGCACCGATCGTTTTTCACGGGGAATGTAGGCGACCTGCACCTTCGGACCGCAGCCCTGTAATAACAGGACAATGGCGATCGCCGTGACAATCCGGGGCATGCCGCCGGATATCGAAATCCCCCGCCGCCAATGGCGATAGCGGCTGTCAATGACCATTTTCACTGGACCCATCCACATCCTCCCACTCCTTTGCTCATGCTCCGTTACCGGTGCCGGTTGCCCCACGTCGCATAACTTCGTTGATAATAGAGGAAAAGTACTATAAATTCAATGGCCGGAAGGATTTTACCAGGGCAAATACCAAAAAAATCGAATTCCCCTGGAAAAATCCTAAGAAAGTGCCACCCAGGGATGCGGAACAGCGGCCAGACGGCAGGGAGGAAAATAATGAAAGCGGTTTTTCTTGACAGTGCAAATCTGGACGAACTGGCGCTTGACCAACTCGCCCGGCAATGCAGTTCCTTACAGATGTATGGCACCACCGCCCCGGAGGAGGTGGTAAAAAGAATCGACGGCGCCGAGGTCATTATCCTCAACAAGGTGCGGATCGCCCGCCACCACCTCGCCGCCGCCCCCTCGGTACGGCTCATCTGCGTGGTCGCCACCGGCACCGATGTCGTCGACCTGCCGGCCGCCGCCGAGCTCAGAGTGACGGTGTGCAACTGCCAGGCATACGGCACCGACTCGGTCGTCCAGCATGTCTTTGCCGCCCTCCTCGCCCTGCACACCAATCTGCTTGCCTATCATGCCGCCGTCCGGGCCGGCCGCTGGCGGAAGGCCGACCAGTTCTGTTTTCTCGATTACCCGATTATCGAACTGAAAGGCAAGATCCTTGGCATCGTCGGCTACGGCACCCTCGGCCGGGGCATTGCCCGGATGGCCCAGGCCTTCGGCATGGAGGTCATGGTTGCCCGCCGGCCGGGCGGTCCGCCGGACGAGCGGCCGACCCTGGCCGACATGCTGCCGGTAATCGATGTCCTGACCCTGCACTGCCCGCTCACCAAGCAAACGCGCAACCTGATCGACGGTGCCACCCTGGCGCTGATGAAACCCACCGCCTTCATCATCAACGCCGCCCGCGGCGGCATCGTCGATGAAGTGGCGCTGGCGGCAGCCCTGCGCTCCGGCAAGATCGGCGGCGCCGCCATCGATGTATTGTCTGTCGAACCGCCCCGCGACGGCAATCCGCTCCTCGCCGACAACCTGCGAAACCTCATCGTCACCCCCCATATCGCCTGGGCCAGCCGCGAGGCCAGGCAGCGGATCCTCGACCAGACCGCGGAAAACATCCGGGCCTTCAAGGCCGACCGGCCGATCCGGGTGGTGCGGGCCGGGTGAGGTTCCTCCTTGCCGACGTCCCGGCCCGAAATCAGGGGTGAAAGCCCGGCAGGGTGAACCGGAGCGTCACCTCGCCGGTTTTTTTATCGAGGCTGACCATCTTCTCGCGACCCTCGGCAAGCGTCAGCTTCCGGCCGGTGGCCATCTCGAGCAGACCGCTGATAAAGCCCATGCCCTGATTGAGGACCTCTTCCATCTTGTCGGCGGACTGGTAAGCGGCCTCGTCCCGTAACTCCTCCTGCGGCGGCGGGTCGGTGATGCTCTCCTGCCCCTCTTCACCGATAAAATCGACCTCCTTGTTGAGGACCTCGGAGTTGAGGAAATGCGGGGTATCCTCCGCCAGTTCCTCGCCGGGAAGAGACTCGACAACCGGGCCCGCGGGCTGTTCGCCGATCATCTCGCGCAGCCGGTCGACCATTTCCTGGCGCTTTTCCCGGGAGAACAGCACCTCATCCTGGCCGCCGTCGAAGACCCCGCTGAAGAGTTCCCCCTTCAGCTTGATCCCGGCCATGATCCGCTCCTCAATGCTGAACTTGGCAATGAGGTTGACGACGTTGATGCATTTGCTTCGCTGGCCGATCCGGTTGACCCGGCCGATCCGTTGATTGAGCTTGGCCGGATTCCAGGGCAGCTCGAAATTAACGACGCAGTCCGCCGCCTGGAGATTCAGGCCGGTGCCCCCGGCATCGGTCGATAAGAACACCTTGCAGGCCGGGTTGGTGGTGAATTCATCGATCAGCAGTTGCCGCTTGTCGACCGGCACCTTGCCGGACAGTTCGACAAAGGCAATGCCGGCCCGGGAAAGCTGTTTGCCGATCAGCATGGTCATGGTCGTCCATTCGCTGAAGATCACCACCTTCCGGCCGTTGGCGATGACCAGTTCCTCAAGGATGGTCGCCAGTTCAGCAAGCTTCGGGGAGATATTGGTTTCCCGGTCGATCAGGTAGGTGGAGTCGCAGACCTGGCGCATCTTGAGGAGCAGGATCTGGATGCGCCGCACATCCATCGGGGTGAGGAACTTCTTGTTCAAGAGCGGCAGGAGGACCTGGCTGTAGCCGGCATGGATCTCCGCCTGTTCCTGGTACAGATCGATGAAATAGTCATTGACGATCAGCTCTGGCAGTTCGTCGAAAACCTCCTCCTTGCGGCGGCGGATGACTAAAGGTTGCAGCTTCTCGTGCAATTTTTCAAGGCCCACATAGCCGAGGATATCCCCCTTTTTCCGGCGGCTGAGGAGAAAGTGGTCGGCGGCAAACCGCCACAGCGGACTGAGCAGGTCCGGGTCGAGAAACTGCACCAGCGAGTAGACATCCTCCAGCTTATTCTCAAGGGGCGTACCGGTGAGGATGATGGCGTGCTGGCGCGGCAGGCTCTTGACCGCCGTAGCCGTTTTGGTCTCGAAATTTTTGATCCGCTGGGCCTCATCGAGGATGATCACATCCGGCTTGAAGCGGGAGATGATGGTGACATCGCGCAGCACCGCCTCATAGTTGGTGATCTTGAACAGGCCGGGGTCGCCCTGATATTGCTCCTTGCGCCGCCGGGAGGATCCGGCGACGATACAGGCCTTTTCCTCGCTGCAGCGCTCGATTTCCCGTTGCCACTGGCGCTTCAGCGAACTGAGGGTGACCACCAGAACTTTGCGAAAGCCGAAGATCTCCTTTTTGGCGATACAGAGCCCGATGGCCTGCAGCGTCTTGCCGAGGCCCATCTCATCGCCGATCAGCACCGCCTTCTTGTAGAGACCGAAGGCCATGCCCGCCTGCTGGTAGGGGTAGGGAACCACCTTGAGCAGCCGGGAAAAATCGGTCGGCCCCTGGGCGGCGGCCTGACGAAGTTCGAACTCGGTGGCACTCTCGGCGAGCTTGCCCAGTACCGGTTCCTGAATGCGGACCTGCTTAAATTCTTCCAGTCTCGCTAAATACGGGATGAATTGGCCGAGGTCGTCGTACCGGAAGAGATGATTGTCGTCGAAGACCTCGGCAAGCAGCCCGGCGAGGTCAGCCCCGAGCCGGCCATTCTCCTGCTCATGATACAGCCGCGGCCGACCGGCCTCGCTGTCCCAGAAGATGTCGATATAGGGAAAGATCTCGTCATCCAGCCGCCGCACGAAATTCTTCTGTTCCATCAGGGATTCGCTGAGAAAGATCAGATGTTTGCAGGTTCCAAGCTGATTGAAGTGAAAATCCGGACAGGAACAATGGCCGCGGCCGGCCCGAGGATCATGGAGGGTCACCTGATACTGCCGCCCCTTGGCGGTGGTGACCAAATGATCGCCTTTCAGCATCTCGCCCTGGACAACCTGGAACACCTCGTGCCGTCCCTTTTTCTCACGATCGTCAAGGGCCTGTTGCCTGATCTCCCCGGCCGACAGAAAACTTTCCTGGCTGGCCCCGCCCTCCTCGCGCCCAACCCCATCCGTACCCTGCTGCTCGAAAAGATCGAGAAGGATCGCCACCACATGCTTACAGCCGCGACCGGGATAGGGGCAATCGCAGGCGGTGGTAATCGCCCCGCCCATCTCGATTTCGGTGCGGTAATTGCCGTAGTTGCCGTCAACCTCGTAAACCTGGCGGCCCTTGCCGCATTGTTCCGGGATACGGCGGAAGGCGCCATTTTTCTGCAAAAATTCACCCCGCTTAAAAATTAACGGCGAATCGGCAATTTCCCTGATGGTCTCGATTTTCAGAGGGATCATGGCTCATCCTTGCTGGTATATGGCTGGTTGAAACCTTGCACGAAGCAAAGGTAAAATGGTACGAAATGAGGCAGCGGATGAAAACTTGAGCATACCCCGGACCTTTTTTCAATGGCCTTTTGCACTTTTATGGTTTTCTGCCCGCGTTTTTTTTGGGCACAGTGCGGTGGCCGGCTTTTGGCGGGGCGGCGGGCCTCTCGTCGTCTTCCTGCGCCGGCAGCCGCGCCCGCTGCGGTTTTTTCGGTCTTTTCGGCCGCAAAACCATCGACCGGGTCAGAGGCACACTGTGTTTCGGGATATAGCCAAAGACCGTGTCGCGCACCAGGACCTGGCGGAGCAATGTCTCGATCGCCGCCAGCAGCCTGACCTCATCGGCACTGACCAGAGAGATTGCCGTACCGGAAAGACCGGCACGACCGGTGCGGCCGATCCGGTGAATGTAGTCTTCGGCTGCTTTCGGCAGATCGACATTGATTACGTGAGAGAGATCACTGATATCGAGGCCGCGCGAGGCGAGATCGGTGGCAACCAGAACGCGGATGGTGCCCGCCTTGAAGTCGGCCAGGGCACGGGTCCGGGCGCCCTGGCTCTTATCGCCATGAATCGCCAGGGCAGCGATGCCCTGGTCGGCCAGTTTATTGGCGAGCTGGTCGGCACCGTTTTTGGTACGGGTGAAGACCAGCACCTGCTGCCAGTCATGGCTACGCAGCAGGTGCTGGAGCACTTCCGGTTTTTTGCCCTTGTCGACCTCGTAGACCCACTGTCTGACGGTCTCTGCCGCTCGTTTTCGCGGGGTGACGTCTATCCGCACCGGGCTTTGCAGCATATGGTCGGTGAGGCTGCGGATGGTGTCCGGGAAAGTCGCCGAAAGGAGGACATTCTGACGCTTTTTCGGCAGCAATCCCAGGATCCTGTCGATATCGTCATAAAACCCAAGATCGAGCATTCGGTCGGCCTCATCGAGGACCAGTGTCCCCACCTGGGAAAACTGCACGGCGTTGTGAGAAAAAAGGTCGAGCAGGCGCCCGGGGGTCGCAACCAGGATATCGACCCCGCCGCGCAGCCTCATCATCTGCGGATTGATTTTCACCCCACCGTAGACTGCCGCCGTCCTGAGCGGCAGATATTTGCCGCAAGCACCAATGACCTCAGCCACCTGCACCGCCAGTTCGCGGGTCGGTGCCAGCACCAGGGCGCGAATGTGGTTCGCCTTGACCCTCGGCCCGCCGGCAAGACCTTGCAGCAACGGCAGGGCGAAACCGGCGGTTTTGCCGGTTCCGGTCTGGGCGACGGCCATGACATCCCGGCCGGCGAGAGCAGCGGGGATCACCTGCCGCTGCACCGGTGTCGGGGTTGTATACCCGAGGTCAGCGAGCGCCCGCAGCAGAGGTTCGAAAAGACCGAGGGAAGTAAAAGACATGGCGATTTTATATTGAAGAGGAAAGGGAAAAATCAAAAGCGTCGGAGTCTTGCCGGTCGAGCCTGGAGGGTTCGTCTCTTCCGGCCGATTATCGCGGCGAACAGAACTCCGTGGTTCTCCGTCTCGATGTATCGCTGGTCAATGATCTTGTCAACCGCTGAATATCATTTCAGGTGACCCTCATGGAGAAGGGCTGTCCTCGCCTGACTCAGGTCGACCCTTTTTCTTTGTCATTTCCGCCTCCCGCAATCCCGCCGCTCGTTTGCTGTTTACATCGTAGATCCAGGATGATATAGAATAACTCCAGGAAGGTTGGGAGGACATCCCCTCGTCAAGTCCGCGGCTCGTTTCAAGCCGAAATCCCTGGAATGGAATACCGCTATGGCCATTAAATACGAAGGAAGGAGACGATGAAGAAT
Organism: Desulfobulbales bacterium; assembly: GCA_038224105.1. Lineage (GTDB taxonomy): Bacteria > Desulfobacterota > Desulfobulbia > Desulfobulbales > Desulfocapsaceae > Desulforhopalus_A. Next base: position 11,287 of record JBBRGP010000039.1, read on the forward strand.
ATCCTGATCATTGATGATAGCGAAAACATGCTGCGCATGATGAGCGACCTTCTCAGCCGCTCCGGGTACAATGTTTTTTCCGCGCATGACGGGGTGAAAGGGCTGCAGGTCTACTACTCCCATCCGCCCGATCTGGTCATTACCGATATCATCATGCCGGACAAGGAAGGCTTGGAGGTCATTATGGAACTCGTCAAGCAAAAGCCCCGGCCAAAGATTATTGCTATATCCGGCGGGGGGATGATGGAATCGCAAACATACCTGTCGCTGGCGAGCAAGCTGGGCGCCGATCAGGTCCTCGAAAAACCGTTTCGACCGGCGGAACTCCTCAGCCTAATCGAAAAATTGCTGAGCTGACGGTTCGGCGCCGATCACCCATCAGCAGAGCGGTTTTTGTTGCCATGACAGCAAGGTATGCCACGACAAAACTCTCAGGAGAAATATATACCGCCCGTCTCCGCTCCTTCCACGATGGATTGATGCCACGCTGAAATATCACCAATACTCCAGCCAAAACCGATGGCGTGATAATCGCCGCGGTATACCCGGACAATCCATGACCGCACCTTGTATCTTCCCGTCTTTTTGATATGATTGAGAATCGCAATATAACATCCCTGTAAAGCTTTTCATCACTCTTCAAGGAGATGACGTATGCTCAAAAACATGAAAATCGGAACTCGGCTGATCCTGGCATTCACCCTGATTCTCCTGTTCCTGCTGGTCAATAGCGGGACATCGTTCCTGATGATCGAACGTCTCAACGGCGAGGTAACCACCCTGGCCGAGGACCGGATGCCGAAGGTCGAGCAGGCCAATTCCATCATCGATAATATCAACATCATTGCCCGGGCCCTGCGCAATATCATTATCGATACCGGCAAGGAGACCCAGCAGGCCGAGGTACAGCGGATAGAAAAAGCCCGGGCGGCTATCAGCAAGAGCATTGAAACCCTGCAGAAAAGCACCAAGGACGGAGAGGGTCAGGCCAAAATTAAAACGGTGTTCGACGCCCGGGCCGCCTACATCGAGGTTACTGAGCAATATGTCGGACTGGTGAAGGGGGGCGACCTGGACAAGGCCAGGGGCATGCTGCTCACCACGCTGCGGGCGGTACAGACCAAGTATTTTACCGCCTGCGAGGAGTTGATCGCCTACGAGACCAAACTGGCGCATGGCGAGGGGCAAGAGGCCGCAAAGAGCGCCGGACAGGCGCAAACCCTCATCCTCGTCCTGCTGCTCGTCGCCATGTTGATAAGCGTGACGGCGGCGATTCTGATCATCCGGTCGATCACCGGACCGGTTGCGAAAACGGTAAAGCTCGCCGAGACCATGGCGACAGGCGATTTGACCGCCAGGCTCGACATCGACCAGCGGGATGAAATCGGCAAAATGGCCAGGTCGATGAATGGCACCGTCACGCAACTCCGGACGATGATCGGCGAGATCATCTCCGGGGTCGACACTCTTTCCACCTCCTCGGCGGACCTGGCCGCCGTCTCCCGCCAATTGTCCTCCGCAGCCCAGGGGACTGCCCAGAAATCCGGGACGGTGGCAACCGCCGCCGAGGAGATGAGCGCCAATATCCATTCGGTTTCCGCCGCCATGGAGCAGTCGTCCAGTAATGTCGGAATGGTCGCCACCGCTACCGAGGAGATGACCGCCACGGTAAACGAGATCGGCCAGAGTGCCGAAAAGGCGAGATCGGTCTCGGAACGAGCGGTCAAACAGTCTCAGGCCACTTCAGATAAGATCACCGCCCTCGGCGAATCGGCGCGAAAAGTCGGCAAAGTAACCGAAACGATCACCGAAATCTCCGAACAGACCAACCTCCTTGCCCTCAACGCCACCATCGAGGCGGCCAGGGCCG
>JBBRGP010000040.1:0-13137 GCA_038224105.1 Desulfobulbales bacterium
GCCACACCTATGTAAAGATCGTCGAGGGCCCGCTGCTCTCGAAGATGGGCACCGACCTCGCCGACATGGCGAGCCTGCCGCTCGACCTCGTCGCCCAGGGTAAAGGCTACTCCCGTCTGGCCCCGAATCCCATCAGTCTGCAGAAGATGGAGTAATCGCCGCGATCGCAGTACTGTTTTTTACCTTATCAGTCATGAAAACCTCCCCAGGGGCTGGCCATGCCCGGCCGCCCCTGGAATTTTTATCGCCCGATGGACCGAAGAGTGAAGGAGGGATTCCGGCCGCAACACACTGTCTTTATCATCAATTTTCCCTAGCATACTGCCTCGGTTCCGGTTTATAAGATGTAGCCTCTTCTGAACTGCGGCTCGCCAATATCCTTTTCCTCCCGGGACTACCCAAAATGGGCAAAATTCGACTGATTCACCTCGCTTTGATCACCCTTCTCCTCACGGCCAGCTGCGCCGGCGCCGCACCGCAACCAGGAAACGAAGGTGTTGCCGACAACAGTGCGATGACCAACGGCCAGGCGATGGTCCTCGGGATCGTCGAAGGATTGACCGAATACCTGCCGGTCAGCTCGACCGGCCACCTCCTCCTTGCCGAACGGATCATGGGCATCGGCACGGGCCCCTCGCTTCAACAAGGCGACCGGGAAAGAAACAAAGAGGCGGCCGACGCCTACGCTATCTGCATCCAGGCCGGTGCGATCATCGCCGTGCTCGGTCTCTACTTCGGCCGGGTCAGGCAAATGGTCCTGGGTCTGTTCGGCGGCGACCCGGTCGGCCTCCGCCTGTTGATCGGGGTGGCGGCAGGCTTTCTGCCGGCGGCGGTGCTCGGCCTGCTTTTCAACAAACCCATCAAAGCGTATCTCTTCGGTCCCTGGCCGGTGGTCGCGGCCTGGCTGGTCGGCGGCCTGGCTATCCTTGCGGTCAGTTACCAAAACCGCAACAACCGCGCAGTACGTTCCGGCAGCACCCTGGAAAATCTCACCTGGAAAATGGCCTTCATAATCGGCATCGCCCAATGCATCGCCATGTGGCCTGGGGTCAGCCGCAGCCTGGTGACCATCGTCGGCGGAATCCTGGTCGGACTCAGCCTGCCGGCCGCCGTCGAGTACAGCTTTCTCCTCGGCGTCGTCACTCTCGGGGCGGCCACCGCCTATGACGGCCTCAAACACGGACAGGCCATGCTTCAGACCTTCGCCCCCCAGGCTCTTGCCATCGGCTTGTTTTTTGCCTTTATCTCCGCGGTAATTTCGATCAAATGGATGGTCGCTTACTTGAACCGCCATGGTCTTGCCATCTTCGGCTACTACCGGGTGGTCCTGGCGGCAGTAACCGCCGCCCTGCTCGGAGCCGGTATCATTTAAAAAGCCCCGTTGGCATTTGTCTTCTTTGTACTGAATTGATATGATGGGCTATGACAGAAGCAACACCGCATTCCCATCGCGGCAAGAAAAAAGAGAAGAGGTGTTCTCGGTTCCCCGCCTTAAGGGCGACCAGACACCGCCTGCCGATTATTTTCTATCATCACCGGGAGCATCGCCATGACCAAAAAATGGGTATATCTTTTTGATGAAGTGAATCAGATCCAGGACAACTTTGGCGGTGACTGGGATAAAGTCCGGAGCCTGTTGGGCGGGAAGGGTGCCAACCTCACCGAGATGGTCCGTCTCGGAATTCCCGTTCCGGCGGGATTTGTCGTCACCACCGAGGCCTGCAATGCCTATCTTGCCGGCGGCGGCACCCTGCCGGACCGGATGTGGGAGCAGGAGGTCGAGGCCCTGCACAAGGTTGAATTGGCGACCGGCAAGACCTTCGGCGGCCGCAACAATCCGCTCCTTGTCTCCTGCCGCTCCGGGGCCAAATTCTCGATGCCGGGAATGATGGATACCGTTCTCAATATCGGCCTGAACGAGGTAACCGCCCAGGGGATGATTGCTCTCACCGGTGACGAGCGCTTCGTTTACGACTCGTATCGCCGGCTCATTCAGATGCTCGGCTCGGTAGTCATGGGCATGCCGGACGAGGTCTTTGAGAAGGTGCTGACCCGGGTCCGGCGCACAGCCGGGGTCCTGACCGATGCCGAACTCAGCGCCGAGCATTGGAAGGCGGTCACCGCCGAGTTTAAAGATATCTACCGGCACCATACTTTACACCCCTTCCCCGACGACCCGTACGATCAACTCGATATGTCGACCGAGGCGGTCTTTAAAAGCTGGAACGGCAAACGGGCCATCGACTATCGCAATGCCGCCGGTATCGCCCACGATCTCGGGACGGCGGTGAGCATCGTCGCCATGGTCTTCGGCAACATGGGGGCGGACAGCGCCACCGGTGTCGCCATGACCCGGAGCGGCGCCACTGGGGAAAAGGTCCTCGAGGGCGATTATCTGATCAATGCCCAGGGTGAGGATGTGGTTGCCGGGATCCGTCAGACCAAGGATCTGCTGGAGATGAAATTCGAACTGCCGGAGGCCAACGCCCAGTTTGAAGAGATCGCCCAAAAACTGGAACACCACTACCGGGAGATGCAGGACGTCGAGTTCACCATCGAAAAAGGCAAGCTGTGGCTGCTCCAGACCCGCAACGGCAAGCGCACCGCCCAGGCGGCGGTGCGCATCGCCGTCGACATGGTCGAAGAGGGCCTTATCTCGCGGGAGGAGGCGGTATTGCGGGTCAGTCCCGAGCAGGTCGATTTCTTTTTGCACCCGCAGTTCGACCCGGCGGCGATCAAAGAGGCGCGGGAGTCGGGCCGGGAATTGGCCGCAGGCCTCAACGTATCGCCGGGAGCCGCCTGCGGGGTGGTGGCCTTCGACGCCGATATTGCCGAGTCCTGGGCGAAAAAAGACCATAAGAAGGTTATCATGGTCCGGCCGGAGACCAAGCCCGACGATGTCCACGGCATGCTGGCTGCGGAGGGCATTCTGACCAGTAAAGGCGGCCGGACCAGCCATGCGGCCCTGGTCGCCAGGCAGTTCGGCAAGCCGGCGGTGGTTGGCGCCGCCAGCCTCAATATCGAGGTGGCCAAACGGCTGATGAGTGTCGGCGAACTGGTTGTCCATGAGGGCGACACCATCTCCATCGACGGCAACAGTGGCAAGGTCTACCTGGGACTGATCCCCACCTCGATCCCCGATATCCGCGATCCCTGGCTGCTGCAGCTGCTGGCCTGGGCCGATGAGTTTAAACGTCTGGGAGTCTGGGCCAATGCCGATTACCCGCAGGACGCGACCCGCGCCCGAGAATACGGGGCAAAAGGCATCGGCCTGTGCCGGACCGAGCATATGTTCTTCCAGACCGAGCGGCTGCCACTGATCCAGAAGATGATCATGTCCGACCGGCGGGTCGAGCGTAAGGAGGCGCTGGACGGCCTGTTGCCATATCAGCGCGAGGATTTCGCCGGCCTGTTCCGGGTCATGGACGGGTTGCCGGTCATCATCCGCCTGATCGACCCGCCCCTCCACGAATTCCTGCCCAGCCACACCGAGCTGATGCAGGAACTCTCCGACCTGAAACTGCAGCTGCAGCACGCCTCCCGGCTCGATGACCTCAACGCCATTCTCGAACTCGTTCATATCAAGGAACTGGTACTGAAACGGGTGAACGCCCTTCGGGAGGCCAACCCCATGCTCGGATTGCGGGGGGTGCGTCTGGGCATCGCCATTCCCGAACTGACCATGATGCAGGTCCGGGCCATATTCGAGGCCGCCTGCGAGGTGAAGCGGGAGGGAGTGGCAGTGCATCCGGAGGTGATGATTCCCCTGACCAGCCATAAAAACGAGCTCAAACTGCAGCGGGAGATCCTCGAGAAGGTCGCCCACGAGGTCATGCAGGAGCAGGGGATGATGATGGATTATAAATTCGGGACGATGATCGAGATTCCGCGGGCCGCCCTGACTGCCGACGAAATCGCCGAATATGCCGAATTCTTCTCCTTCGGCACCAACGACCTGACCCAGACGACGTTCGGCATCTCACGCGACGACGCCGAATCCGGTTTTCTCATCGACTATATGAAAAAAGACATCCTGCCTCATAACCCCTTTTCAACCATCGACGAGGAGGGGGTGGGAGCCCTGATGGAGATCGCCATCAGCAAGGGCCGCAGCATCAAACCGGACCTGGAATGTGGAATCTGCGGCGAGCATGGCGGGGATCCGCAATCGATCGATTTCTGCCATCGGCTCGGGTTGACCTACGTTTCCTGCTCGCCCTTCCGGGTGCCTATTGCCCGGCTGGCGGCGGCTCATGCAGCCCTGAAAAATCAATGAGCCTCTGCCAATATTCGAAATGAAAAAACCGGAATTGTCCATTACGACAATTCCGGTTCCCCGTCCCGACAGCAAACCCTCATGGCGGAGTTTTTGAAGCGCAGGACGGTGTCTCTTCAGGGAGGGGAAGAGACAGCTGTGATTGCTCCCTTGATTGACACCATAAGCCAGAAAGCAAACGGTGCACCAACTGCGAAGCTATCTGGACATATCAAATAATTTAAATGAGTTAAGCTCGATTCGGGGAGGGTTTACGCAAGCAGCGGGAGGGCAATGATCGCATATCCGCGACCCCATGCAACCCTGATGGTTGCAGTACTGCGACCATCAGGACGATTCTTTACCGCCGGTGCGGCCGTCGATTTCCGGCAGGGCAATGCGGTATTTCTTCAATTTACGAAAGAGGGTGCTTTTATGAATACCGAGATCTCTGGCCGCCGCCAAGCGGTTGTAGCCATGCCGCCTGAGGGCCTGGACAATGACTTCGGCCTCGGTAGTCTGCAGATTGATGGCCATCGAGGATCGATCAACACCCATCTCCTTTTTCTGGTGGAGCAGGTAGGCAGGGAGATGGGCAACCCCGATCTTTCCTTCATGACAAAGGACAAAGGCGTGTTCGATGATGTTCTCCAGTTCCCGGATATTGCCGGGGTAATCATGACTTAGCAGCAGGGCCATGGCCTCGGTGCCGACCTCGGATATCGCCCGCCCGCGCAGCGCATTCATCTTTTTGATGAACCGCTCGACCAGCAGCGGGATATCCTCCATCCGTTCCAGAAGCGGCGGCAGATGCAGGCGGATGATGTTGATACGGTAAAAGAGGTCTCGCCGAAATTCCCCCTTTTCCACCATCGCCCCGAGGTCGCGGTTGGTGGCGGCGATGATCCGGGTTGCGGTTTTGACCTTTTCCACCCCGCCGAGCGGCTGGAATTCCTTTTCTTCGAGGACCCGCAGCAACCGGACCTGGAAAGCGGCGCTGGTATCGCCAATCTCGTCGAGGAGGATAGTGCCCTGGCCGGCGGCTTGAAAGAGACCGGGCTTATCCTTGTCGGCGTTGGTAAAGGCTCCGGCTTTATATCCGAAGAGCTCCGACTCGAGGAGGGTATCGGGCAGCGCCCCGCAGTTGATGGCAATGAAGGGCTGGTCCTTGCGCCCCGACAGGCTGTGCAGGGCCGAGGCCAGCAGTTCCTTGCCGGTGCCGGTGTCGCCTTCGATCAGGACGGTGCTGTCGCTTTCCGCCACCTGGCCGAGAATGTTGAAGATCTTCTTCATCGCCTTGCTGCGGCTGACCATGTCTCCCATCGTAAAACTGCCGCTCAACTCCCGGCGCAGTTCCTCCACCAGGCTGTGGTCGCGAAAGGTCTCCACCCCCCCGAGGATCTCGCCCTGCTCGTTTTTCAGCGGCGAGGTCGAAACGGTAATCGGCACCCGCTGCTGCCGGCTGTTGATGATATAGGTGGAGCTGGAGACAAAGGACTTGCCTTCCTTCATGGTCCGCTTCAGGGCGCAGGCCCCTTCACACATATTGGAGCGGAAGACCTCCCAGCAATAGCGGCCGATCGCGTCGCTTCGCGGGGTGCCGGTGATCTCCTCGGCGGCCCGGTTAAAGGTCATGATCCGCCAGTTATGATCGACGGTAAAGACCCCTTCGGCAATCGATTCGAGGATGATCTCGTTGGCCTTTTTGGCAATTTCTCCGTTATCGCTCACTTTCCTTCCTTTCTTTTGATTGCTTCCAGCACATAGGGATAAAGGTTGTCGATGACCTTTTTGTAGCCGGCGACGTTCGGGTGGATGCCGTCGGCCTGATTGAGCCCGGCCTGCATCGCCACCCCGTCGAGGAAAAACGGCATAAAGATCGCCCCGCTTTCCTCGGCAAGGCGCGGGTACATACCATTGAACCGGCCGACGTAGACCGCCCCAAGATTGCGGACCATCTTCATCCCGGCCAGGACCACCACCACCTGCCGGTCTCCGAGGATCTTCAGGATCTCGCGGATATTGTTCTCGGCGACCTGCGGGTCGATGCCGCGCAGACCGTCATTGGCCCCGGTCTCGAGGATGACGATATCCGGCCGGAGGGTGAGCACCCATTCCAGGCGGGAAAGGGTACCGCTGCTGGTCTCGGCACTGACCCCGGCATTGACGACCCGGTAGCCGTAGCCGTCTGCCTGCAGCTTTTTCTCAAGCTGGGCCGGATAACTCTCCTCCCCGGCAACCCCGAGGCCGGCGGTAAGGCTGTCGCCGACCGCGACAATGGTCTTCATTGCCCCCTTCCCCCCCTGTCCCGGTTTTTCCTGGGGAAGGTCGCGGTCGCAGCCGGCCAGAGCGAGTCCCAGTATCAACGTTATCAACCAAAAAGTCTTCACCATTTTTCCACCGCCTTCGTACATGTCATGACCTCCCTGGTGCGGCTCACAGCTGCTCTCGCAGAAACCGCCCCGGTTTTTTCCGGATGATCGTCACCGAACTGAGCAGCCCGAGGAGCACCACCAGCCCGATGGTCATAGCCAGCAGGGCGAGACTGGCAAGCCCATACGGGTCATAGCGGATATCGAGGAGAAAATGGCAGAGCGCCCAGCTGCCGAGCTCGGCCACCAGGACGGCGGCGCCGCCGGAGAGCAGGGCGAGCAGCAGGTTTTCCAGTAAGAAGACGCGCAGGACAAAGGCCGAACCGGCCCCGAGGATTTTATAATATACCGCCTCCTCCATCCGCGCCATCCGGGTCGCGAGAATCGAGCTGACCAGGATCAGCCCCCCGGCCAGGATCGAAAAGGAGGCAAAGAAGGTGATCATGACCGCCAGTTTCTCCATCAGCCTGCCGAGTTCGACGGCGGATTCCCCGACGTTGACCGGGCTGATATTGGGGTAGCGGGCGACGATCCGGTTTTCCAGCTGCGCCACCTCCTCTTTGGCGACTTTCAAGGCGGCGAAAAAGGTCTGGGGGGCGGCCCGGAGAATCTTTTCCGGGAAGACAAAATAGAAATAGGGGTAGAGCATCGAGCGGGTGTGGCTGCGGATCGAGGTGACCTCGGCCCGCAGCGGCACCCCCTGGATATTGAAGTCGAGGATGTCGCCGAGCTTGATGTCGCCCATCCCCACCACCGTATCGAGCAGCGACACCGGCGGCAGCGTCCCGGGCCGGTCCGGCCGCCCAAACAGCGCCTCGCCTGCCACCAAAAGTTCATCGTCAAGCAGGCTGTCACGGTAGGTGAGGCTGAACTCTCGGGCCAGGCTGTCGCCGCGTCTTTGCAGCTCGGCCTCACGGTTGATCCGGCTATCGTTGATCGCCTGGAGTCTTGCCCGAACCACCGGGAAGAGCTCCACCGCCCCGCCGGCCAGCTCGACAAAACCCTGCTTCTGGTCCGTTTGGATATCGAGGCAGAAGAGGGTGGGCGCATCGGCTGGATATGAATCGATATAGGTGGCGCGGAGGTTCTGTTCCACCAGATAGATGGCAAGCAGTACCGCCAGGGCCGCAGCAAGGGTCACGACAATGGCCCGGCTGGCGTTACCGGGCCGCAGCAGGCTGCGCACCGCCTGGCGCAGGGCCAGGGCCTGATAATTGGCGCGGCCAAGGAGGCGGAGCAGGCCGCCGACCAGCACCGTCACCAGGCTTACCAGTGCCAGGATCCCTGCCATGAAGTATAAACCGGTCCAGACATCCTCCAGTTGCCGTACCACCAGGCCGAAGAGGAGGAGCAGGCCACCGACGACCAGCAGTCGGGTCGTGGTCCTGGACCGGCCGGCACCGCCCTCTTTCCTGAAGATGGTCGCCGGCTTGACCTCCTCGATGCCGCGGAGCGGCAGAAAGGTAAAAAAGACGACGACCACCAGGCCCAGGCCCATGCCCTCGACGACATCGGCAAGCGAGGCGCCGAGGACGATATTTTCCGGGAGCAGCCCGGCCAGAAGGCCGGAAAAACTCTGTTTCAGCAGCAATCCGGCAACGATCCCCAGACCGCAGCCAACCGCCCCGAGCAGGAGGACCAACACCAGGTAGTGGCGCAGCAAAAACCAGCCGGTGGCCCCGAGCGAACGGAGGATAGCAAAGCTTTTAACCTTTCGCCGTAACAGGGCGGCCAGGGAACTCTGCATGCCGATACCGGCCAACAGTAAGGTAAAGACGGAGATCAGCGATAAAAAAAACAGCAGGTTGTCGAAGAACCGCTTGACCCGGGAGCCGGTATTGGTCGAGGTGGTGACCTGTTCCTGGCCGGTTGCCGCCCTCGCCTGCAACCGGGCGGCGACCTGGTCCGGCCGGGACTCGCCGGTCAGTTTCAGCAGGACCTGGTGGTTCACCCGGCTGCCTTTGCCGACTAGGTCGAGGCTCGCCAGATCGGCGGTGGAAACGAAGATCCGCGGTCCGAAGTTGAAAAAATCGACGGGCCGCGACGATTCCCGGCTGACCACATCGGTGATCTCCAGGGAGGTGTTGCCGAGCAGCAGCCGGTCACCGACGGCAAGGTTCAGCCGCTCGAGCAGCGCCGCGGCAACGATCGCCCGGCCCGGCGCCAGGACATCGATAAACTCCCGGCCGGACAGGAGCTCCACCCGCCCGTACAGGGGGTAACCCTGATCCACCGCCTTGATATTGCTGAACAGGGCGGCCCCGCCATCACCTCTTCTCGCCACCGAATAGAATTCCCAGGTGGTAAGGGCGGTGACGCCCTGCCCTTTCTCGACCTCGGCCAGTTCACCCTGGAGGGCTGGGGAAAAGTCGGCGTGCGCCTGGACGATGACATCGCCGCCATGCAGGCTTCTCGCGTCGCTGACGATGACGCTGCGAACATCGCGGCGAAAGCTGTTGATGGCGACGATGCTGACCAGCGACAGGGCAACGCAGAGAATAAAGATCACCGCCTGGCCGCGGCTGTGGACCATCTCCCGAAACAAAAAGCGAAGGTTCATTGCTCGCCCCTATCGGCGTCGGTAATCCTGCCGTCATTCAAGCGGATCACCCGGTCCGCCCGGGCGGCGAGGCTCTGACTGTGGGTGGCCATGACCAGAGTCGTCCGCTGGTCGTCATGAAGGTCGAGGAGCAGCCGGATGATGCCGTCGCTGTTGCGGGAATCGAGATTGCCGGTCGGCTCGTCGGCGAAGACGATCTCCGGCCCGTTGATGAGGGCCCGGCAGATTGCCACCCGCTGCTGCTCGCCGCCGGACAGCTGCTCGGGGAAGTTATGGCGGCGCGGCAGAAGGCCCACCCGGTCGAGGAGCCTTTCGGCCTTGGCCCGGGCCTCCGGGTCTTTTTTCAGTTCGGCCGGAAACATCACGTTTTCCAGGGCGTTGAGGGAGGGGATGAGATGAAAGGCCTGGAAGACAAAGCCGGTCAGGCTGTTGCGCAGCGGCGCGAGCTGATCCTCGGTGAGGCCGGTGATATCGCACCCGGCGATGGCGATGCGGCCGCTGCTCGGCAGGTCGAGACCGGAGAGGAGACTGAGGAGGGTCGTCTTGCCGCTGCCGCTGTTGCCGGTGATGACCACGAACTCGCCCTTGGCGACAGCGAGCGAAACCTCGTTAAGGACGGTGATCTTCTGCCCGCCGAGAGTGTAGTGCTTGGACAGCCGGTCGGCTGCCAGGATGGGATCGGTCATAAATACCTCTTGGTGGATGGGGGATGAGCCCCGGGTCGGTTTGCCTCACCGCTATGGTAACCACTGCTGCGGAAATTTCGAGCACCAGGCCGTACTTTTCCACCGGCCGTTCTCCCCTGTCCGGTCCGGGCCCTTGCCGTTTTTCCGTGAATATCCAGGATTTTTTGTTTATGATCGGGATCGCAATGGAGCATAGATTTATAGATCAATGGAGTAAAAACTATGAGGAGCAAAGACATGAAGCATATCCCCATCTTCTTTTTGGCCCTGGTTTTCGGCTGCTTTCTTGCGGGTCTCCCCGGAACCCTTGAAAATGCTGAAGCGGCGGAGTTCCCCTTCGGACTGCTGATGGTCGGACCGGCCAACGATCACGGCTGGAGTCAGGCCCACTTCGAGGCCGGGCAGGCCATGGAGAAGACGCTGCCGGGCGCGAAAATGCTCTATATCGACAAGGTCAACCCCGCCGACCGACAGGGCATCACCATCCCGATGCTCGTCGACGATCTGGTCTCCAAGGGGGCGAAACTGATCATCGGCAACTCCGACGACATGAAGGACGGCATCCGCGAGGCGGCGGCAATGCATCCGGAGGTGCAGTTCATCCATATCTCCGGCGACGATGCCCTGACCGGCAAGGCCGGCGCCAACCTCACCAACCTCATGGGACGGATGGAATACGGCAAGATGATGGCCGGGTTCGTCGCCGCCATGACCTCGCAGACCGGCAAGATCGCCTACCTCGGCCCGCTGATCAATGCCGAAACCCGCCGGCTCGCCGCCGCCGCCTACCTCGGGGCGCGCTATGCCTGGACCAGCGTCCTCAAGAAACCGGCGGCGGAGCTGAAATTCAAGGTGAGCTGGATCGGCTTCTGGTTTAACATCCCCGGAGTCACCTCCGACCCCACCCTGGTGACCAAGAGCTTCTTCGACTCCGGCCACGATGTGGTGATCTCCGGCATCGACACCACCGAGGCCCTGGTCGTCGCCGGTCAGAAGAAAAAGGAAGGCAAGGCGGTATGGGCGATCCCCTACGATTATCAGGGCGCCTGCGCCATCGCCCCGGAGGCCTGTCTCGGCGTCCCCTATTTCAACTGGATTCCCGGCTACAGCAAGCTGCTTGGCGAGGCGATGAACGGCAAGTGGCGGCAGCAGTTCCTCTGGCTCGGGCCGGACTGGCAGGCGATCAACAACCCGGCCACCACCACCGTCGGTTTCATGGACGGCAAGGCCCTCGGCGAGTCGCAGAAACAGGCGCTCGCCGAATTTCAGAAGACTCTCGCCGGCGGCAAAAACCTCTTTGCCGGACCCTTGAATTTCCAGGACGGTTCGCCCTTTTTGAAAAACGGCGAGATCGCCACCGACGACCAAGTGTGGAACCTCCCCCAGCTGCTCGAAGGCATGGAAGGCGCCGGCAAATAATGGCTGTGGGGACGAGGGTTTGATCGAGCTGACCGATATCCATAAAAGCTTCGGAACGGTCCGCGCCCTCCGGGGCGTGAGCCTGACGGCCTTGGCCGGGACCATCCACGGCATTGTCGGCGAGAACGGCGCCGGCAAGTCGACGCTGATGAAGGTCCTCACCGGCTTTATCGAGAAAAGCGGCGGCGAGATCTCCTGCCGGGGCCGGCGCGTCCGCCTCGACAGCCCGCGGCAGGCGCTCGGCCTGGGCATCGGCATGCTCTACCAGGAACCGCTCGATTTCCCGCAGCTATCGGTGCTCGATAATTTCATGGCCGGGCAGCCGGCCTTTGCCCCCCGCGCCGCCCGCGCTGATCTGGCCCGGCTGGCCGCCGCCTTCGGCTTTGCCCTCGATCCGGACGCCCGGGTGGAATGGCTCACCCTCGGCGAGCGCCAGCAGCTCGAGCTGCTCCGCCTGATCCGCGACGGGGCGCGGCTTCTCATCCTCGATGAACCGACCACCGGCATCTCCGAGCGGCAGCGGGAGCTGCTCTTCGCCGCCCTGCGCAGGCTCCGCGACGACGGTGCGACCATCCTCCTGGTCTCCCATAAGCTCGAAGAAATCGAGCGGCTCTGCGACACGGTGACGGTGCTCCGCCATGGCCGGGTGGCCGCCACCTGCCGGCGCCCCTTCGACCGGGAAACGCTGCTCCGGGCGATGTTCGACCGGTTGCCCGAACCCCACCCGCCGCCGGAGAAAAAAAGCGGCGGCGAGCCGGTCCTCGAGTTCGACCGGGTGGTCGGCGGCAGCGGCCGCGCCGGGCTGGGCGAGCTGTCGCTCTCCATCCGCGCCGGCGAGGTGGTGGGACTGGCCGGAATCGACGGCAGCGGCCAAACGGCCCTCCTGAAACTCGCTTCCGGCCTGGTGATGGCGGAAGCCGGCCGGGTCCTGCTCTTCGGGGCACCGGTTTCGCCCGGCACCAGCCGGGCCGGCCGGGCGACGGTCTTCTTGCCCGCCGACCGTCTGGCCGAAGGACTTTTCCCGGGGATGACGGTCAGGGAGCACCACCTGCTCGCCAGCCCGGGCGGCGTGCTGGTGACCTCGGCAACCGGCCTGACCGAGAGCCGAAAGGCCATTGCCACCCATGGCATCCAAGGCGGGCCGGACACCCTGGTCGAGGACCTCTCCGGCGGCAACCAGCAGCGGCTGCTACTCTCCCTCATCCCCGACGAGGTGCGGCTGATCCTCATGGAAAACCCGACCCGCGGCCTCGACGTCCGGTCCGCCGCCTCGACCTGGCGCCACCTCCACCGCTCTCTCGACGATGACGGCGCCATCGTCTTTGCCTCCCCGGATCTGGAGGAGCTCATGACCCAGGCGACCCGCATCCTGGTTTTTTACAACGGCGCAATGGTCCTCGACACCCCGACCCGGGCCACCGATTACCGTACGCTGTCCCGGGCCATCACCGGCCACGTCGAGGCCTTTGCCGCCTGACCGGCCCATCTTTTCGCCAATATCCGGCCGACCTTATTCGATGAACATACCAGGAACCCTGCTCAATTGTCTTTACTCCCGAACCTCGGCCATGGTTCTGATCGCTACCCTCGCTCTCGGCGCGGTCAGCCTGCTTCTCCTCACCCTTGGCATCGACCCGCCGACGATCGGGATGATCCTCGCCAAAGGGTCGCTGTCCTCCTGGCAGAAGTTCAGCCATGGTCTGTCGATCTGGATCCCCCTCCTGCTCTGCTCCTGCGGGCTGCTCTTTACCTTTCGCGCCGGCCTGTGGAATATCGGAGTGGAGGGGCAGGTGATCTGCGGGGCGATTGCTGCCACCGCCCTGCTCCGCCAGGACAGTCTCGGCC
>JBBRGP010000041.1:0-13125 GCA_038224105.1 Desulfobulbales bacterium
CTTCGGGGGCGGCAGCGCCATCGCCCCATTCATTTATACGATTTTCTGATCAGGGAAAAACATGAAGGCAGACACTGCAAAATCGACAATCCTCGTTATTTCCATGGGTTTTTTGGTCGTGCACCTCGTTTTTGCCTGGAAATGGGCGATAGTGACATCGCTTGTCACCGGCATGACGGGGATTTTTTCGCCATATTTGACCAAAATAATCGACTTCTGGTGGATTTAGCTGGCGCATCTGCTTGGCTGCATCATTCCCAATATTCTTTTGAGCCTGGTCTTTTTTGGTATTCTTTTCCCTCTTGCGTTGGCCGCGAGGCTCTTTAACAGGGACCCATTAATGCTCTCCAGCCATTATGATTCCTATTTCATCGATACCAACCGACAGATCGAAAAAAGAGACCTGGAAAAAATGTGGTGAGCCGCTGCCGAGCCGACCTTCATACAGCAGGTGGAGGCGACCCGCCGGTCCACATCCCTCACTCATAAAAGGCGTTTTCGTAAACCCGAATCCACTCCCTTTCCTTGAGGTGGTCGATGATCTGCCGTGCGGCCAGCTGGTGCCCTGCCTTGGAAAGATGGCATTCATCGATAAACAACGCCTTGGTCTCCTCCTGGCGGAAGGGTTCGAGCAGGGAAATAAATTCGATGTCCCGGGAACGAAGATATTCGGAGAATTCCTTGATCACCCGGTTGTCGAGGATCGCCTCGCCCTGGTGCTGACGGGACCAGTATCTTTTTGAAACCTGACTCGCTGTTGGATAAATTACCACGAGAAAGCGGGCACCCAGTTTTTCCGCTTCCTTTTTCAACTCGGCATACCTTGGGTAACTGAGCTGATTGGAACCCCCCGGATATACCACCATTTATCGACATCGTAGAGCCCATACCGGTCGGCAGGAAGAGTTGCCTTGCGGTACCAGGAATCAAGTGGCGGTTTGGCGACCAATTCATGATAGGGGTCCATCCACGGAAAAATGAACAGGTCGTTCAGCATGTTATAAAAATGCGACCGTTTGAACAGAGAAAGCAGCCGATGCTTCCCCAACTCATCTTCCACCGGTTTTTGCAGCTCCTCGTCGGTCAGCGGTTTGAAATCGTTCATTACGACATTGACCACCACGATGTCCGGACGCCATTTTGGCCCCTCCTGTTCGAGGCACCTGTATTGATGATAGCCAAACCAACCCGGCACCGAGCGATTGAGAACCTGCCATTCCTGGTTGCTGAGAAAAAGCGACTGCTGCAGAAAAGCACAGGTCGAGTACTCGTAGTCGAGTCCAAAACCGAAGGTAACACTGTCACCAAGCATCATCAACCGTCTGCTATCCGGCGATTTTTCCGTGGTCTGGTAATCTGGCTCCCGCCATCCATGGCGATTGGTATAGACGTTCCAGAAAACATCCGGAAGGCCCGGCGTGTAAAGGTAGGTATTATATTGCTTCTCCCAGACATGAGGTCCGAGCGCCACCCGAAAGGGATCGGCGGTGACGATCACATTGTCCGGATAATGAAAGCGGCTTGGGAAAATCACCCGTACTGCCACTTCGAGAATCAGGGCGATGGTAATCGCCGTGAAGGAAAACAGGATGCCGGTAAAGATGATTTTTTTCATAGTCTGAGCGCCAGGCTCCCCAAAGATTTCCCTTTGCCGGATTGCCGCAAAGCAGGAGTGTGCGTGCAGCTGCGGAAGGGCTGGCCAATAACCTGGATTTGGCATGCCACGATCCTCAAAAAGGACTGATTCCGACCGCCAAACGGTTTTATTCAGGACAAGCAAGGTACCCGTTCACCGCGAAATTGGCAATTTTTTAATGCCCTGCCCCTGGTACCGCTCTCGACATGACTCTTTTTCCGGTGGTAATAGTGCGAGTTCAACCCCTCTGATCAGGCAATCAACCCAGCCGGCCCCGGCCCGTTGGGCGGGAAACCATCGGCCAACCCTTTGGTCGAAGAACCTCGCCCTCACCTTGCTCTTGGTGGTTCTTGTCGTTCCGCCGCTCGGCTAATCGCCCATGCTGAGGAGAAACTGGATGTAAAAGGCCGGCATTTCATCGACCGGTCGGTGAAAGCGACGCACCGCATGCAAACCCTGATCAGGGAATTGCTGACCTTATCCAGGGTGAGCACCCAGGGAGCGGCCTTTGTCCCGACCGATCTTTCCCAACTTTTGCAAGGTGCCCTCAATAATCTCTTCTTTTTTACTTTAGCCAAGGATACCCGAACATCCTGATGAAAGGTCAGACCTTCAGACCGGCGCCGGTCCTCCTGGTCGAGGACAACGAGGACGATATCGAACTGAGTATGAACGTTGATAAACGTCAAAACATTTCTGGTCGGAACTGAGCCGCCAGCGAGAGTTACGGCTGGCGCTTTAGTCTTTATTTATTATCTTGCGATATTTATAAATATAACTTTAATTTATTTGACTTTTACTCAAATTTTAAGGTGAAATTTTCGAAATAACTCACTTGAACCCGGATCACCCACACAGATTTCGAAACGGAGCCGGCGCCCTCATGGACATAGATGAGACCAACATCCAGATCCTTCGGCATCTGAAAGACGGACGGAAATCCTTTAAGCTCATCGCCGAAGAACTGTCCGTCACCGAAAATACTATACGGAGCAGGGTCAATAGACTGATTGAGGAAGGGATACTCAAATTTTCCGGCACGGTACAGGTCGATGCCCTGGGCGGCCACAATCTCCTTTACCTCGGGGTCAAGCTGAAGACCATGGAACTGCAGAACAAAGCTGAGGAATTCAGCAGGCTGAGGGGGGTGGTGTCGGCTGGAATTGTCACCGGCAGATACGACATCATCCTCCAGGTTCTCCTCGGCCAGGATTACAGCCTCCTCGAATTCATTACCGAACAGGTCGCCCGAGTCGAGGATGTGCAGACGGTGGAAAGTTTCATCGTGTATAAAGGATATAATCTGAAGGTGCCGTACATACTTTAATTTACAAATGTTTTTTTCTTGCCCCGCCTCCGGACCTCCTCCCCGCGAAACGGGCAAGGCAGGAGAACTTACTCACCGCAGACCACAGGAGAACAAACATGATTGTCGGAATTCTCAAGGAAATCAAAATCGCTGAAAACAGGGTGTCAATGACCCCGGCCGGAGTTGAGGTCATGATCCACAACAACCATCAGGTGCTCGTCGAGAAGAACGCCGGCAGGGGCAGCGGCTTCAACGATGCCGAGTATGCCCAGGCCGGGGCCGAAATCGTCGATACGGCCGCCGAAATTTTTGCCAAAGCCGACATGGTCATGCACGTCAAGGAACCGCAGCCCCAGGAATACGGACTGATCCGCAAGGACCAGATCGTCTTCACCTATCTCCATCTGGCCGCCGATGAACAACAGACCAGGGCACTGCAGAAGGCCCAGTCGGTGAATATCGCCTACGAGACCATCCAGAAGGCGGACGGCTCCCTGCCCCTGCTCACCCCGATGAGCGAGGTGGCCGGCCGAATGGCCGCCCAGGAAGGCGCGAACTACCTGCAGATGACCAAGGGCGGCCGGGGTATTCTCCTCGGCGGAGTGCCGGGTGTCGAACCGGGCAACGTCGTGGTTATCGGCGGTGGAGTGGTCGGGATTAATGCCGCGTTCATGGCCTGCGGGCTCGGCGCCAAGGTCTACCTGCTCGACACCAACCTCGACCGGCTGCGCTACCTGCGCGAGGTCATGCCCAGCAACTGCTTCCCGATCATGAGCAGCGTCCCAAAACTGCGGGAACTGTTGAAAGAGGCCGATCTGGTTATCGGCGCCGTGCTCATCCCCGGCGCCAAAGCCCCGAAACTGGTAACCAAAGATATGCTGAAGGTCATGAAGGAAGGCTCGGTCATGGTCGATGTGGCTATCGACCAGGGCGGCTGCTTCGAGACCTCCCGGGCCACCTCGCACGACAATCCGGTCTATACCGTCGATGGCGTCGTCCATTACTGCGTCGCCAACATGCCGGGGGCAGTCGCCAAAACCTCGACCCTGGCGCTGACCAACGCCACCCTGCCCTATGCCGTGCAGATCGCCAACAAGGGGTGGAAAAAGGCCTGCCAGGACAATGTCGAGATCGCCCGCGGCGTCAACATCATCGGCGGCAAGATCACCTACCAGGCGGTTGCCGAGGCTTTTGGCCTGAGCTATACCCCGGTCACCGAACTCCTGTAACGGATCATTCCCGCGGCAAGAAGCGGTGGGCCATGCAAACAGAAGGGCCGGCTCAAACACCAGCCGACCCTTCTCTGTTTCCCGTATCCAAGGGGGCCTGCCCCCCCCCCGGACCGTATCCCTTACCCGCTTACCCGCGCCCCCTCACTTCCCCCACAACAGAAAAGCCTTGATGAAGGAATCGAGGTTGCCGTCGAGAACCGCATCGACATTGCCGGTCTCCTGATCGGTCCGGTGATCCTTGATCAGCCGGTAGGGCTGGAGGACATACGAGCGGATCTGGCTGCCCCAGGAGATGCCCTTCTTGTCCCCGGCCAACCCTTCCTGGCGCTCGGCATTTTTCTGTTTTTCCAATTCGTAGAGCTGGGCGGTGAGCATTTTCATGGCGGTTTCTTTATTCGAATGCTGCGACCGTTCGTTCTGGCATTGAACGACGATGCCCGTCGGCAGATGGGTGATGCGGATGGCCGAGTCGGTCTTATTGACATGCTGTCCGCCCGCCCCGCTCGAACGGTAGGTATCGATCCGCAGCTCCTTATCGTCGATGTCCACCGTTATCGAATCATCGAGCTCCGGCAGAATCATCACCGAGGCAAAGGAGGTGTGGCGTCGGCCGCTGGCATCAAAAGGCGAAATCCGGACCAGTCGATGAATGCCCAGTTCCGAGCGCAGATACCCATAGGCAAAGCGGCCCTTGAACATGATGGTAACGCTTTTCGTCCCGGCCTCATCCCCGGCCAGATAGTCGAGGATGTCGGTCTTGAAACCGTGGGTCTCCGCCCAGCGCAGATACATGCGCATGAGGATGGCCACCCAGTCCTGGGCCTCGGTTCCGCCGGCCCCGGCATGGATGGCCATGATCGCATTGTTGCCGTCATGCTCGCCATTGAACATGCACTCCAGTTCGGCGAGTTCCAGCCCCTCCTCCATGACCGCTATCTTCTCGGCGATCTCCAGTTCGAGTTCGGAAGCCTTTTCCTCCATGACCATTTCGAGGAACAGTTCGGTATCCTCCATCTCCTTCCACCTGCTCTCCCAGGTATGGATCACATCCTGGAGTTGGCCATGTTCTTTCTGAATTTTTTGGGCGGCTTCGGCATCGTTCCAGAACCCCGGCGCCAAGGTTTGCCGCTCCAGCGCTTCCAGGCGATCCTTTTTGACGGTTAAGTCAAAGATGCTCCTTGAGCGCGAGCAGGCGATCCTTTATTCCCCCAAGTTTCTCTTTTGATACTGCCGCACCGATTTCCATAGACATAGCTGCTACCTTAAAATTGCAAATGTTAATTTTCCGAGCGCCGATCGCCCGTTTGAGTACCTTACAGATTGATTTCTTGTTTTTTTTGCAAGAAATCAATCTGTCTCAAGGTACTCATGCCCCCGTGAGGAGTGCCGGAACCGTCCAGGAAAGAGAACTGGCCCTCCTAGGCAAGGGCTCGCCCCTCTTGCCGTCGCCGCTGCCGCATCAGCGCCGTAATACTGGCGCAAAGACTAAAACCCAGGCAGCATGGCGCGAAAAGAAAACCGTACCGCACCCAAATCGTCTCCTCCCGAGACAACACCACCTCCCTTGCCGCCGCCCACTGTTCAAAGAGGCCGGAACAGGCGACAATTTCACCCGCCGGGGTAACGAAGGCGGATAAGCCGGTATTGGCGGCGCGCACCAGGCTGCGCCGGGTTTCCACCGCTCTCAATACCGCCATGGCGAGACTGTGGTACGGGGCACTCGATCGCCCATACCAGGCATCGTTGGTCAGATTCACCAGCACATTGGCCCCGCTTTTGACCCACTGTCTCGAAATTTCCGGAAAGACCGATTCAAAGCAGATGAGTATTCCCGCCCTGCTCTCCTTCCAGACGAGTGGCTGTTCAACCTCGCCGGCGCTGAAATCTCCGACCGCTTCGACCAGAGGGGCGAGAAACGGCAGGAATTTCTTAAGCGGAACATACTCCCCGAAAGGCACCAGATGCGATTTATAGTATTTTCCGGTAAAATTCCCGTTCGGGGCTAACACCAGGGCGCTGTTATAAAATTTTACCTTCCTCGCCTTGCGGTCAACGATTTCATACCATGGCGCCCCAGTCAACAGGCTGAAATCCCTACCCGCCACCAGGTTCCTGAGCGGTTCCATATGGCTGTTGTCAGGCGGATAAAACGGCAGTGCCGTCTCCGGCCAGACAACCAGGGACGGACGAGGGGAGGAAGCGAGCAGGGTATGGGTTCGGGTCAGGTAGGTCTCAACCGTTGCCTGCTGTTGCGACGGCGACCACTTGATGCTCTGGTCGATATTCCCCTGGACTATGCCGACGGTCATTCGAGGTGCCGCGGCGGCGCCGGTCTGTTCAGTCACCTCCGCCAGCCGTTTGATGGCATAGATGCCCGCGCCACCGAGCAGACAGCAGACCGGAATAACGAGCAGCAGAGAACCGGAGAGCGATCTCCTGGTTCGAACCAGGAGAAACAGCAGGGTATTGATCAGGACAACCAGATAGGTCACCCCGTAGTGCCCGATCAGATCGGCAATCTGGATCAGAACCGGCACCTTATAAAAGGCATACCCCAGGTCCATCCAGGGAAAACCGGTAAACAGTACCCCCCGCAGCCAGTCGAGTCCGACCCACAAACCCGGCAGCAGCCAGAGGGCGACCGCGGCGGGAAAAGAACGGAGTATCGTCTGGGCGAACATGCCAAAAACCGCAAAATACAGGCTCATATACAGGGCAAGAAGCAGGAGCGCCTGGAGCGAGATAAACCACGCCAGTCCGCCGTATTTGCCGAGTACGATGACAATCCAGTAGAGGAGAGGTAAAAAATGGCACAGCCCGCCGGTCAGACCGGAGAGAGCCGCCCGCCAAACGCCGCCCGCCGCTATCCCGAACAGCAGGGGGACGAGAGCTACCGGCAGTAAAGGCCAGAGTTCACCGCCGCCGGGAAAGGACAACCACAGACCCAGACCGGTGAGAGCCGCCAGGAAAAAGGAATTGGTGAAGAGCACCGTCACGTTTTCGCTTGGTCCTCGGATATCCTGCTGATCCGCACCATTTTCAGCTGCCGGGCATCGGCGCTTTTTGCCTCAAACCGTAAACCGTTTATGGCGATGACATCACCAACTACCGCCAGCCGGCCAAGGACATGAATTATCAGACCGCCGACCGATTCGTAAGGACCTTCGGGAAATTCGGCATCGAAATACTCTTCGATGATCTCAATATCGACCCAGGCATGGACCTGAATCGTTCGGTCATCGACAATCTCGATCTGCTTCTCATCATCGTCGTACTCATCGTCGATCTCGCCAACGATCTCCTCGAGAATATCCTCGAGAGTAATCAGGCCGCGAACCGTACCAAACTCATCGATGACCATGGCCATATGCAGTTTTCGCTTCTGAAACTCCCGCAGCAGATCGACGATCGGCTTGGATTCCGGGATAAAGTAAACGGGGCGCAAGTAGCCCTCGAGGTCCACCGGTCCTGGTCCCGCTTCCGGCCGGGCACAAAGCTTGAGGAGATCTTTGGCATGGATGGCCCCGATAACATGATCGGGGTTATCTCGATAAACGGGAATTCTGGTAAAACCACTCTGAATGACGATGTCGATCAGTTCCGCCATCGGCGAGGCCTCATCGAAGGACACGACCTCCGCTGCCGGAGTCATGATTTCCGAGGCATAGGTATCGCGAAACTCAAGAATGGAATTGATCATCTTCTCCTCAAGAGAAGAGATCAGTCCATGCTCTTCGCCTTCTTCAAGCAGTTCATGGATTTCTTGATCAAGGTCTTCCTTAGTCCCGGGTTTATTGAAGCTCAACCGAGAGAGAAACCGCTTGAGGACCCCGCTTTCCGGGTCGGACGCCTGTTCGTCAGGTGTGGTATCTTCGCGCATGGTACGAATTGGTTGTCAGCCCGGCGGCTCTCGCCAAGGCGTATGCAGCGGCAGAATCGGACTCGAGGATGATGGTGTTGTTGGAATACAAATAACATCCCGTCCGGAAAAATCAATGTCCTCATGGCTATCTTTTCCGTTTTTGTGCGAAAAACGACCAGCGACTCTGTCAAGGAGAAAACAATAACTCGCCGAAAAGGGCCGGTTATTGACGTCGGCACCGGTTCATTGTGCATTATTTTTCTTTTCTAATCGACACTGCATGACTATAGTAGCGTCGATTTCGCCCCGGAGCCGTTACGCCTCAACCCCGATGACCGGGATGTGTGATCTCTCGCACTCTTTTTTCATTTTTGCCAGACTGGCTCCGTTGCCGAAAAAACCGGGAACCTACATATTCATTGCCTTCGCTGCTCTCGGTTTACGGCTCCCGGGGCCATGCAAGTGACAATCCATTTTTCCACGGCCCGCCGTCCCCATCCGCTCCCGCTGGCGAGCAAAGGGCAAGTGGAAATGTCTAAGCCCGACAAGCAGGATTGTTTTTGACCCTTGGCGGAGTATACGTCCCTTCATGAAAAATTCTTCGCATCAAACATACAAATAGTTTTTCTCAGGAACCAATAAACCATTACCAGTGAATTCAATGAGGGAAAGTTTGCAAGGAAAGGTTCTCATTGCCAATCGCGGCGAAATAGCCATCCGAATCATGAACGCCTGTAAAGATCTCGGTCTTGAGCATGTCGTTGTCTACACCGAAGCCGACAAGGATTCCGAACATGTCGGGCGAAACATAACCAGCGGTTCCGATCAAAATGCCTGGCGGATAACCAGCTACACCGAGCCCAATGACATCTTCGCGGTGGCCGATCATACCGGCTGCACCGCCATCCACCCTGGGTACGGTTTCTTTTCCGAGGATTACCGTTTTGCCAGAAGGGCCACCAAACGGGACCGGCCCCTGACCTTCATCGGCCCGAACTGGGAAGTCATCCGCGATCTCGGCGACAAGATCAACACCAAACGGGTGGCCAATCAACTGGGCATCCCCACCATCCCCGGCACGGACACCCCGATTTACAACGAGATGGAGGCGGAGGAGATCGCCGCTCAGCTCCTTGAGGACCAGCGGCAATCCGGAGTCGAGCAGCCCTCCATCCTGGTCAAGGCCGCGGCCGGCGGCGGCGGCATGGGCATAGAGGAGGTCGCCGAGATCGAGCGGTTTCGCCGGATTTATCGGCAGTTGCAAAATTATGCCAAGCGCCAGTTCGGCGACGGCGGTGTGCTGATCGAACAGTGCTTGCGCGACTATAATCACCTCGAAGTACAGTTGGTCTGTTCCAAGTATGGCGAACGCATTCATTTCAGCTCACGGAACTGCACGATCCAGTCGACCGGCCGGCAGAAACGGGTGGAAGTGGCGCCCGGCTTTCATAAGTCGGCCTTCGACTACGAGTTTGACGAAAAAAAGGTTCTCGATCAGATCGTCCAATATTCCCTGAAACTCGCCAATCATGTCAAATACGACAACGTCGGCACCTGGGAATGGATCGTTACCAGGACCGGCCAGCCCTATCTCCTCGAAGTCAACACCCGTATTCAGGTGGAAAACGATATCTCCGCGAGAATCAGCTATATTAACGGCGAACATCCGAACCTGATTCGCGAACAGATCCGCCTGGGGCTCGGCGCGCGGCTCGGCTACAAGCAGAATGCGGTAAAATTCAAAGGTGCCGCCATCGAATTGCGGATCGTCGCCGAAAATACCCGGCGGGGTTTTGCACCGTGGATCGGGACTATCACCGAATTCACCTTTCCAACCCACCCGTGGTCGGCGGTGTATACCCATGTCCCCTTTGACCGACCCTATCCCATTCCCAGCGATTTTGACCCGAATCTGGCGCTGGCCCTGGTCTGGGGAGATACGGTGGAAGACGCGAAAACCAAAGCCGCCCGTTTTATCGATGAAACAGTTATCCTTGGCACCGACTCGAACCACAACCCGATCATAACCAATCTCGACTACCTGAAAAACAACCTGGATCGACTCCTCGCTTTTTAGGACCGATTCCGGACAGAGAATAGTTTCAACATGAAAGAACTACAGAAGCAGCTTCTGAAAATAGACGAACGGATCAATTACCTGCTGCAGATCAAGGATTATTCGAACTGGGGAAATCTCGACGGTTTCAAGAAAAACTGCGAGCAGCTGAAACAGACGATCTACGACATCCCCGAGGACAAACTCGCGGCGGAGATCCGCAAACTCGACGAGTCGATCAGCTTTCTCGAAGAACGGGCGGAGGAACACCTCACGCCCATGGAACGGGTGCGAATCGTCCGCAGCATCCAGCGTTTCAGTCTGAAGGACATCCTCGAAAATGTCTACGAGGACTATACCGAACTAGGCGGTGAAGGCAATGCCAACGTCGATCCGGCAATGATCTGCGCCAAGGCCACCATCACCCGCCGCATTAGAAACAAGCCGATCACCGCTTCGGTGATGGTCATCGGCCAGGAAACCGGTCACGGCGAAGAGTTTAGAAACGGCGGGTCATGTCGGCCGCAGGGCAATGAAAAGGCCCTCCGCTATATGCAGGTCGCGGAAACGGAAGGTATCCCCATTCATTTTTACATCTTCACCCCCGGTTCCTATCCGGTAGAAGAAGGTTCCGGCGCCGCCCAGCAGATCGCCCGCAACATCTATGCCATGGCCAAGCTGAGAGTGCCGATGATTTCGATGATCTCCGAGGGCGGCTCCGGCGGGGCTGAAGCCATCGGTCTCTCCGACTACCGGCTGATGACCTCGCACGGCTATTACTCGGTCATCTCCCCCGAAGGGGCGGCGGCGATCGAAGGGAAAATCCGCGAAGGATCAAAAGTCCCTAAAGAGCTGATCGAGCTCTGCGCCGACCGGCTCAAGCTGACCGCCAAGAATAACCTGGAGAAGGGCACCATCGACCGGATCATCTACGAACCATTGCTCGGGGCGAGAAGAGATGATTTCACCTTTTTCGCCAAACTCCGGGCGGAAATGCTTAGAGCCACCGACAAGGTGGTGCTCTCCGCCAAGAGTTTCAGTGCCCTGCGCACCTATGAGATCCGCCGCAAAAAGCATCAGCCGGCGACCGAGGAACTGCAACTCGAGGTGCCGTGGGATCTGAACCGCGATGAAATCGACAGACTGCTCGCCCTGCGCTCCAAGAAATACCTGGCGCTCGGCAAGAACGGCTTTACCGGTCAGGCCGAGGCGGAGGAGGGAATCTACAACCTGGCCAGGGTGACGACGGAAAAGGCTTACTACACCCTGCGCTACGAGGTCATGAAAAACCATAAACGCCAGGTACGAAAGGTCCTGAACGACGTATCGGGGGAAGGTTCGGTGATGATCAGGCGGATCACCGAACCGATAACCGCCTTCATGGAGATGTGGGGGAAAAAGAAGACCGAAAAACCGCAACGTCTCCTCACCTACTCCGGCGGCGGAGGACAGCAGGACGGTCAGACGACGAGGGTCGACCCGCTCGAACTCACCGACACCTACACCAGCCCGCTGGCCAACGAGGATCGTACCATAACCTGTCCCGACGCCGATAAATACGGCTGCAAGGATCTCTGGATCCCCGATCTCTATGGCGAATTCGCCGGGGTCTGCGAGACATGTGGTCACCATTTTCCACTCGAGCACACCTGGTATCTCAAAAATATCTTCGACCCCGGCTCGATCAAACACTTCAATGCCGAGATCACCGCCGGCAACCCGCAGAACTACACGGGCTTTACCGAGAGACTGCAACGGGCGAAAGACAAGACCGGATGGCGTTCGGGCAACATGACCTTTCATGCCAAAGTGAATGGCATCCAGATCATCGTCACCATGCTCTACTCCGATTTCCGCAACGGGACGGTGGGCTCGGCGGAAGGGGAAAAATTCGCCCAGGCCTGCGCCCTGGCCAAGCGCAAAAAACGGCCGCTTCTCGCTTACATCCATACCACCGGCGGCATCCGTATCCAGGAAGGAACCCTGGGAGTCATCCAGATGCCCAAATGCACCATGGCCGTCCGTGAGTATATCGACGCCGGCGGCCTGTATCTGGTGGTTTACGACAACAACTCCTATGCCGGCCCGGTCGCCTCCTTTCTCGGTTGTTCACCCTATCAGTTTGCGATCAGGTCGAGCAGGGTCGGTTTTGCCGGCCCCCGGGTTATTCGCGAAACTACCGGCGCCGATATCCCGCCCGACTACCACTCGGCGAGAAACGCCTTGAAACGCGGGCACATCCAGGGCATATGGGATCGCCGGGATTTTCGAAGGAATCTCCACAAGGCTCTGCTGACCATGGGCAGTCCGAGCCTCTATTACCGTTAGCCGGCCAACCGGCCCGCCCCCGACTTTCATTAGAGGGGCGGGAGGGCTGGCTGTCAGCTGTCCTCGTAAGCCCGGTTCACGCCAATGAGCAGACCATTCAGATCGTAGACCTCGATGGCCGCCGGCAACTGGTGCATCACCATCTTGAACCGTTTTTCACTCTCCAGCAGTTTTTCTTCCGCCCATTTGCGTTCGGTGCTGTCGTGGATAACCGCCAGCCCGCCGATAATGCGGTTGTCGTGGTCGCATAACGACGAATACCGCCCCTCGAAATACCCCTGGGTGCCGCACTGGCGATTGAAATAGGGAAGATTTTCGACAATGGCGGCATCCCCCCCCAGCACCGAGAGAAGCACTTCGGGAAAACGATAGGGCGATTTGCCGGCAAGAATCCGCTTAGAAAAAATGTTGCTGCGTTTGTATGCCAAACCTGTAACCAAATATGCTCCATGAAGCGCGGCCGGGACACAGTAGCGCAGGTCGTGAAACCTGCTCGTTTTGCTTTTATTTTTGACGGATCGCCGACGGTGTCACATTGTCATCAACAGCGCCCGAGGCCGGTTCCAAATACCTGTTCCCGACTCCTTCGGCAGCGCGGCTTTGTCGGAGAATTTTCGAATGTGTTGTTGCTTGAGGCCAAGGGGAACCGCAGACAAGCTTGAAATGCGACCTCGCTGAAAAGTTTTTCGGCTCCCACCTCGA